>JBJTIX010000044.1:0-11628 GCA_046095205.1 Opitutia bacterium | reverse complement strand
CAGTCGAGTGCTTGGTAAGGGCGTCAGGGCGTCCTGACCCCGTGGAGCACCTGTAATTTGAACCCAAAATGGGCCGGATGCGTGAGGGCTCGCAGGGCCCCTCCCACTTCGGTCCCCCCGGTGGCGGCGAGACGCTCCATGGCGTGTCCGGCCTTGAGCACGAAGAAGGCCTCCTGGCGGTCGACGCGCACATCCGAGAAACCGGCGGCGCGCATGACGGGCTCCAGCCGGTCCCAGAGCACATGGGCGGTCAGGTCGCGCGAGCCGAGCCCCTCGAGCACCTCGCCCGACATCCGGTGCCGGCGGTAGGCGCGCGCGGTGCCGGCAGGAGAGGACTCGAGGCATTGCGCAACGGTGCGTCCGTAATCGAACAGGATGGCGGCTCCGCTCCACCCGCCCGCGAGCAGTCCGGACAGGAGCGCCTCCGCCTCGAGCGGCGCGTCGAGGATCCATCCCTCCTCCGCATCGGGCAGGGTCTCGACGAAGGCCGCGGACGCCTCCGAGGACGGGCGGTCAAGGGGCACGGCCTCCAGGGCCGCCCGGTCCGTGCGGACCCCGAGCTCGGTCCAGCGTCCGCCGGTGCGCAGGTAACGGTGGAAAGGCTGGGCGTCGAGCAGCTCGTTGGCGAAAAGCACCGAGCGCGACGGCAGCGTCGGAACTTCCCCGACCCGGAAGGTGCGGTGCCCGGCGAACCTGCCGGCGACGGCCGAGAAGTGCGACTGGCCGGGCTCCGCGCCGACCTCGACGAGGACGTGGCCGGAGAGGTCGCCAACGAGGCTCTCGGCGGCGGCGGCGACCAGTTCGCCGAACACCGGCCCGACCTCGGCCGCGGTCGTGAAGTCGGCGTCGGGACGGCGGCCGACCCGGACGCGGTCCGCGACATAGTAGCCCAGCACCGGTTCGTAGAGCGCGGCCCGCACGAGCTCGCAGAACGGCACCACGCCCCCCTGCGACCTGCGACGGAGGAGGTCGACGATGGCGTCATGCCGCTGTGCTTCGTCCACGGGGACAGCGTGGACGGCCGAGCACCCGTCGCCAGACGAAAGAGGGGTTGAGCAGGGGGCCGTTTACGACTCACTTATGGCGTGATCCTCGCCGTCGAAAGCTCCTGCGACGAATCCGCGCTGGCGACCTTCGACCCGGCGAGGGGGATCCTGCGCGAGGCGGTGAGCTCCCAGGCGGCGGCCCACGAGAAGTACGGCGGCGTCGTGCCGGACCTCGCCAGCCGCATGCACCTCTCCGCCCTGCCCCTCCTCATGGAGGAGTTCCGCGCGGACCTCCCCTCGGTGGACCGGATCGCCGTCACGCGCGGGCCGGGACTCCTGCCCTGCCTCTCCCTCGGCCTCGCCTTCGCGCGGGCCGTGGCGATGGCCACCGGGCGGCCGCTGAGCGGCGTGAACCACCTCCGCGCCCACGTCCACTCGCCCTTCATCGGCCTGCATGCCGCCGATCCGGCGGGCTTCACGGCCGCGCGCGCGGCGCTCCTACCGCATCTCGCGGCGGTGGTCTCGGGCGGCAACAGCCTGCTCGTCGAGCTCGGCACGGACCTCCGCATGAAGGTCCTGGCCCGGACGGTCGACGACGCCGCGGGCGAGGCGTTCGACAAGGGAGCGAAGCTGCTCGGCCTGCCCTACCCCGGCGGCGCGCTCATCGAGAAGCTGGCGGCGCAGGGCGACGCGTCGAGGCACCCGTTCCCGCGCGGCATCCCCGAGAAGTCCGACCTGCGCATGAGCTTCTCCGGACTAAAGACCGCCCTTCGCTACCAGCTGGAGACGCTCTCCGACCAGGCGCTCAAGGAGGAGCTGCCCCACATCTGCGCCGGATACCAGAAGGCGATCGTCGAGCAGCTTGTGGCGAAGACCGAGTCGGCCCTCGGGCTGCGGCGCTTCCGTTCGCTGGGGCTCTCGGGCGGCGTGGCCAACAACGCCGCGCTCAGGGCGGCCTTCGCCGCCACGGCCCGCGCGCACGGCGTCCGTCTCCTCACGGCCGAACCTCGCCACTGCGGCGACAACGCCGGCATGATCGCCTTCGCCGCGTGGGCGGACGTCGGCCTGCCTGCGGACGACGCGGTCGCGCCGGCGGCCCAGCTCGCCGTCGAGGAGACCTAGGCGTGGCGCTTCACCAGTTCGGTGAAGGCGCGGAAGGCCGGATGCTCCGACCCGCCGAGCAGCGAGTAGAAGACCGTCTCGACCGGCAGGACCGAGGCCCCCGCGGCGGACAGCGCCCGTAGACTGGCGGCCTGGTCCTCGGGACGGCGGGCCGTCACCGCATCGCAGAGCACCGTCACGCCCATGCCGCGACGCAGACCGTCCAGCACCGTCTGGTGGACGCAGACCGGCCCTTCCAGCCCGATCACGAGGAGATGACCGGCCTCGAGACCAGAAAGCCGATCCTCGAGGCCCTCCGCCCCGAAGGCGGAGAAGGCCGTCTTGGCCAGCCCGCCGGCCCCGGGACCGGCGTCAAGCAGCAGGTCGGGATGGGTCGCGCCAAGCTTGCCGGGCGCCTGCTCGGTGAAAAGGACGGGCACCCCGAGCAGCCGGGCTGCGGACACGGCGAGCCGGCAGCGGCGGACGAACGCATCCGGGGAGGCCATCGCGCCGAGAAAGGCGGGCTGCACATCCACGACCAGCAGGGCGAGTCCTTCGGTCTTGCTCATGCGCTCATCCTGGGCGCCCGCGACGGGCAGTCAGCCGCAAAGGGAAAGGGGTTGCTCCGGCGGGCGCGGGGATGTCATGTTGGAGGGCATGGAATGGCAGGTCCGACCCATCGCCCGTCAGTGCGCCGCCACCGGCAGGGAGCTCCGCCCCGGAGACATCGTCACCTGCGTGGTGCACAAGCCCGAAGGCGGCGCCGTCGAACGGGCCGACGTGCTCAAGGAGCACGCGGCATCCTACAATCCCCCCGGCCTCCTGCTCGGCAAATGGACCCGCGAGGTCAAGGAACGCGGCGAGGAGGAGCAGGCGCAGCGCGCGCAGCTGCTCGCCTCGCGCGAGGAGCTCTTCCTCTCCCTCTACGAACAGGAGGAGGATCCGACCGGCGACCGGGCCGTGCTCAAGCACATCCTCGCCATGCTGTTGGAACGTAAGCGCATCCTCCGTCAGGCCGGCCCGCCCGAAAAAGGCATGACCCCCTACCTGCACGCCGCGACCAAGCAGGTCTACCAGGTTCCGGCGATCGACCTCCAGCCCGACCACATCAGGCAGGTCGGCGGCAGCCTCGACCTCCTCGCCTGAGCGCATGAGACTCATCCCGTCCATCATCGCACTGGCCGCGGCCTTCCTGGGCGGCTGCAAGTCCGCGCCGCCCGCCGAACTCAGCTCCGTGTTCATCGAGGTTCCTGCCGCCCAGGCGATGCCGGGCTCCGAACCGGTGAAACTCCCCGTCAGCGGGCTGCCGCTGTTCGTCGCGCCCAAGGCCGTCGTGATGGCCGAAAAGATCGCCCAGGTAGCCGTCGTCACCGCGGGGGACAACGACCTGCGGCAGCATTACGTGATGGTGACGCTGGACGGAAGCGGCACGCAGGACCTCGCCCTGCTCTCCCGTGACGCCGGCGGACGGAGCCTGGTGCTCGTGATCGGCTCGGAGGCCGTCGGCATCATGCGGATGGACCGCCCCATCGGCGACGGCCGGATCTTCTTCCATGTCGAGCAGCGCGGGATGTCCAACGCCGAGGCGGCCTTCGCCGTGGCCGGACGCATCGAGAAGATGATCGCCGCGATCGCCAAGGCCAAGGACAGGTCTCTGTGAGAACGCCGGCGACCCTCCTGCTCCTCACGCTGGCCTGCGCGACCGCGCCCGCGGCCGAATTCCGCTGGCCGACGACGATGGATCCCGCGCTGACCGTCAGGCCGGAGGACTTCGTCCAGCCGACGGTGTCGGGCCGGGTCGAATCAGCCCTCTTCGGCATGACGCGCGAGAACGGACGACGTTTCCACGAAGGGCTCGACATCCGGCCGGTCTACTTCGACCGGGCCGGCGAGGCGACGGACTCCGTCCTCGCGGCGGCCGACGGCGAGGTCATGCACCTCAACCACTGGACGAACGGCCCCTACGGCATCTACGCGGTGCTGTGGCATGCCGACGCGCAGGTGCCGCACTACACGCTCTACGCCCACATGGCGCGCATCTCCCCGGCGATAAAGGTCGGCGCCAAGGTGCAGCGCGGGATGACCCTGGGCACGGTGGGGAGGACGGCCGACCGTTCCGACCCGATCCCGCAGGGACGCGCCCACCTGCACTTCGAGACGGGGCTGCTGCTCTCCGGGTCGTTCACGCGCTGGTACGACGCCCAGGCCGAGAACCGCACCGCCAAGAACCATCACGGGGTCTGGAACGGACAGAACCTCATCGGTCTCGACCCGCTGCCGATCCTCCGCGCCGGGCGTGTCGACCTGCTCGAACAGGTGAGACGCATGCCCTCCGCCCTCGCCTGCGTGCTGCGCTCCTCCAAGGCGCCCGACTTCGCGCTCCGCTACCCCGCGCTCGTCGAGGGCGATGCGTCGCGCGCGGCGGGCTGGCGCATCGAGTTCACCTGGCACGGGCTGCCCCGGCGGTGGGTGGCCCTGCCGCCCGACAGCCGGGAGATCCCCGGCGGGCCCTGGGCCCTGGCGGCGTTCGACCGGTCGCAGCGGGACATCCTCATCCGCAGGAAGATGCTCACCGCGACGGGGGACCGTCCGGGAGAGACCCTCGTCCGGCAGATGGGCATCCTCGCCGAATCGGCCCGCTGAGTCAGTTCAGCCCGGGATCGTCGGGCGCACCGGCCTGCAGGAGGAGGTCCGGGGCGTGCAGCCGGAGCAGCAGCCGCCACATCGCGTCGCCATCCGCCTCGGAGACTTCGCGCGTGAAGGGACAGACGATCCATGCGTTCATCCTGAGCTCGCCCTCGAGCTGGCCGGGGGACCAGCCGGAATAGCCGACGTAGGCGCGCAGCTCATGACGGCCGCCCGCGAGCAGCGCCTCGGCGGCGTCCTTCTCGAGCCCGTAGCGCAGCTCGGCCGACCCGCCGTCGTCCCAGGCCCAGGCGCCGATGGCGAAACGGTCCGCGGAGACCGGCCCGCCCTGGAAGAGCGGGATCCTGCCGACCGGCGAACCGGCCAGGGCCGGACTGGCGTCGGAGAGCACGCCGGCGATCCCGCGGTTGATGATGACGCCCAGCGCACCCTCGGCGGCCGAATGGGAGTGGAGGAGCACGACGGTGTCGCGGAAGTTTCCGTCGCGCAGCGAGGGATGGGACACCAGCAGCCTGCCGGCGAGGCCGGGAGGGGCGGAGGACATCAGTCGACGAGGTGGGTCACCTTCACCCCGGCCTGCGCGAAGAGTTCGGCGACCAGCGGGTCGTTCTTGTAGTCGTGGCGGTAGCGCACCTCGGCGATGCCCGCCGCGGAGAGGATCTTGGCGCAGTTCACGCAGGGGTAATGGGTGACGTAGCAGACCGTGCCCTGCAGCGAGACGCCGCGCTTGGCGGCGTCGGCCACGGCGTTCTGCTCGGCGTGGACGGTGGCGAGCTCGTGTCCGTCGCGCACGTGCGAGTCGTGCGGCGCACCGGGCCGGAACCCGTTGTAGCCGGCGGCCACCAGGCGGTTGGGGTGCTTGCCCGTCGAGACGACGATGCAGCCGACGTGGAGCCGCTCGCAGCTGGAGCGGGAGCTGACCAGCACGGCGGTGGCCATGAAATACTGGTCCCATGAGGGACGGCCGACCCGGCCGACCATGGCCTCGAGCTCTCCCGCCAGCGACTTTTGGGGTTCGCTCATCGCGGGAGCACTCTGCCCGCCGTGACCCATCCGAGGCAAGTGGCAGTTACGCACAGGACGGTCGCCAGCAGCATCAGCCCCGCCGCCCGGCCCAGGAACGGAAGGAAGTCGGCCGGCCGGCCGGCCCGACGGAACGCGAGGTGCTGCCAGAGGCCCAAAGGCAGCAGGACGAGGGGCGCCCAGCCGAAGACGGCGCCGAGGCAGGCGAGGCCCGCGAGGGTGTTGAAGCCGTGCAGGTTCCGGGCGAAGCCGCGGCCGAACCGCACCACGGTGGTGCGCTTGCCGACGGCAAGGTCGGTCTCGTAATCGCGCGCGTTGTTCGTGACCAGGATGTTGTCGGCGAGAAGACCCAGCCCGAGGCCGGCGAGGAGCGCGGGCAGCCAAGGCATATCGCAGCCGCAATCGCCGGGGACGACGAGCGCCCATGCGGTCAGCACGGTCGCCTGCACGCCGAAGCAGGCGACGACGAAGACGTCGCCGAGGCCGCGGTAGGCCAGAGGGAAAGGTCCGAGCGTATACGCGAGCGCGCAAGCGATGGCCAGGAAACCGGCGAGCAGCAGCCACGGCGACAGCGCCGCGACCGGCGCGCCGAGGAAGAGCGCAAGCCCGCAGGCGACCCAGATGCCCCGACGCATGGCGGCGGGTGAGATGTCGCCGGCCGAGACGGCGCGCCGCGGACCGACGCGCGCGGAGGTATCCGCGCCGCGGTAGGAATCGCCGAGGTCGTTGGCGAAGTTGCACGCGACCTGGACGCACAGGGCGAAGCCCAGGCAGCTGAGCAGGACGAAGACGTAGCAAGGGTCGACCGCAAGCGCGGGGCTCCCCGCATAGGCGGCTACGACCGCGCCGCCCAGGGCCACGGGGGCGACGGCCGCCACCAGGGTCCGGGGTCGGGCGGCCGAGATCCATGCGTTCAGGGCTGACATCGCTTCTGGTTAGGTAGCCGCCGTCACAACGGCAGGAAACAAAAAAGCCCCGGGGTCTCCGGGGCTTTCGTGCAGGGTCAGCGACCGATCACTGGGTGCACTTGGCAGCCGTGGTCGGAATGGACGCGGACTGGAGCCAGTTGGCGGTGGGCTGACCGTTGGTCTGGATGAACGCGTTGGGTCCGGTGGCGAGGGTGTCGCTCACGAAGGTGACGTGGCCGTCGCCGTAGCAGATGTGTCCGCCTTCAGGGCCCCAGACGGAGTCCGCTGCGGTGGCTCCGGCAGCGGGCCAGGTGCCGTCGGCCTGCAGGCCGCGGGACCAGGCGAGGGGAACGGCGACATTGCCGCCGACGGAGCGCGAGGCCGGGGTGTAGACGTCCCAGCCCGACTTGCCCTGCGAGAGCGCGGTCGTGAAGAGCGCGTTCACCGTGTAGGTGGCACCGTTGCGGGTGATCACGTTCTTGGGGAGCTGCGCGATGGCGTCGGCGGCGGGGTCGGCGTCGAGGAACCAGAGCTCACCGGAGTCGAGGGCGGCGCCGTCAGCGAGGATCGCGGCGTAACCTTCGAGGGTGGTGGTGCGGGTCTGGCCCGGAGTGAAGGCGCCGGTGGCGATGTTCTTCGTGCCCTGGGCCCAGTTCATGTAGCCCTGGCCGATGGAGCGCACCTTGTTCAGCGCGCTGTTCTTCTTGGCGGAGCGCATCACGCCCTGCACGCCCGGGAAGAGGACGGCGGCGAGGATGCCGATGATCGCGATCACGGTCAGGAGCTCGATCAGCGTGAAGCCCTTGCGATTGGTTTTGTGGGGAGTCATGTTCTTGGGGGTATAGATATTTTGACCCTATCGGGGCCTAAGGGAAGTAAATAGTGGGGTTTTTAACTCAGTAAGGCAAGGGAAAACGGGCGCACAACGCCTCGGCAATCGCCTGTCCCTCACTGATTTTAGCGGGATTGGAAGGTCCGGAAAGGACGATGGAGATGGCGCGCGCAATCTCACGCATCTCCGGCTCCTTCATGCCGCGGGAAGTGACGGCCGGAGTGCCCACCCGGATGCCGCTGGCCTGGAAGGGGCTGCGGGTCTCGTCCGGGACGGTGTTCTTGTTGGTGGTGATGTGGGCCGCGTCGAGGGCCAGCTGGGCGTCCTTGCCCGACACGTCGGGGTGGCTCTTGCGCAGGTCCAGGAGGCTCAGGTGGTTGTCGGTGCCGCCGCTGATCAGGTGGAAGCCGAGGGCGACGAGTTCGGCCGCGAGGGCGCGGGAGTTGGCCACGACCTGGCGGGCGTACTCCTTGAACTCGGGCGTCGCGCACTGGGCGAAGCAGACCGCCTTGGCGGCGATGACGTGCTCGAGCGGGCCGCCCTGGGCGCCCGGGAAGACCGACGAATCGATGGCCTTGGCGTGCTCGGCCTTGCAGAGGATGAGGCCGCCGCGGGGACCGCGCAGGGTCTTGTGCGTGGTGGTGGTGACGAAGTCGGCGTGCGGGACGGGCGAGGGATGGACGCCGGCCGCGACGAGCCCCGCGATGTGGGCGATGTCGGCCAGCAGCAGGGCGCCGTTCTCCTTGGCGATCCTGCCGAAGCGGGCGAAGTCGATCTCGCGCGCGTAGGCCGAGGCGCCGACGGTGATCATCTTCGGCTTCTCCCGACGGGCCATCTGCTCGACCTCGTCATAATTGATGCGGCCATCCGCGCCCACGCCGTAGTGGACGACCGTGTAGAGCTTGCCGGAGAAGTTGGCGGAGTTGCCATGGGTCAGGTGCCCGCCGTGCGAAAGGTTCATCGTCAGGATCTTGTCTCCCGGCTTGATGGTGGCGAAGTAGACCGCGGCGTTGGCCTGGCTGCCGGAGTGGGGCTGGACGTTGGCGTGGTCGGCGCCGAAGAGCGACTTGGCCCGGTCGATGGCGATCTGCTCGACGGCGTCGACGTGCTCGCAGCCGCCGTACCAGCGCTTGCCGGGATAGCCCTCGGCGTACTTGTTGGTGAGGACGCTGCCCTGGGCCTCCATCACGGCGGGGAGGGTGAAGTTCTCCGAGGCGATGAGCTCGATGTGGCTCTGCTGGCGGGCCAGCTCGGCCTTGATCAGGCGGTCAATCTCGGGGTCGAGCTGGGAGAGGGGGATGCGGCGGATGGCGGTCATGGCGAGCTAAGGGGGTTCAGGGTTCGAGCTTGTCGACGCGCCGGCAGTGCCGGCCGCCCTCGAACTCCGAGGACAGGAATGCGTCCAGGCAGGCGAGCGCAAGCGGAAGGTCCACGTATTTGGCTCCGAAGCAAAGGACGTTGGCGTCGTTGTGGCGGCGGGAGAGGCCGGCGGCGTCCGCCGACTGGACCAGGGCGGCGCGGACGCCCCTGATCTTGTTCGCGGCGATGGAGATGCCGATGCCGGTGGTGCAGACCAGGATGCCGAAGCGGGCGCGGCCGGCGGTGACGTCGGCGCCGACGGCCTGGGCGGAATCGGGATAGTCGCAGGAGGCCTCCGTTTCCGAACCCCGGTCAAGGACCGCATGGCCCCTGGCGCGCAGGGCGTCGGCGAGCCCCCTCCGCAGGGCGAAGCCGCCGTGGTCGCTGCCGAGGGAGATGGCCGGGAGGCTGGTCATCGGGCGAAGTGTCTGCGCAGAAATTCGATGAGCGCGGGAACGGCTTCAACCATGGAATCACGGCAGTCCTCATAATCCCGGATGTCGCCGCCGAAGGGATCGGGGATGTCCCGCGGCTGGTCTTCCGGCAGGACGTCGCGGAGCAGCCGCACGCTTTCGGGCAGGGTCGCGAAACGCGTCCTCAGGGCCTCGAGATGGCGGGTGGTCATCACGAAGACCGCCAGACTCCGGTCCAGGTCCTCCTGCGTGAGGGGCTGGCTGCGGTGGGCGTCCAGGCCGAGTCCGATTTTCGACATCGCCCGTTTCGCGTTGGCGGAGGCCTCCTCGCCCCCCTCCGCGGCCATCCCGCGGGAGGCCACCTTCAGGTGCCCGAGACCCTGCCCGCGCTTGGTCAGGGCGGCCCTCAGCAGGGCTTCGGCCATCGGGCTCCGGCACGTGTTGCCCGTGCAGACGAAGGTCACGGTGTCACGCTCCGCTGCCATGGCGACATCATGCGGCCCCCGCGGGGCGGTTCAAGTAATCACCGGCCCGACTCACGCTTGAGCTGGCGGTGGCCGATGTCGCGCCGGTAGTGGCAGCCCTCGAACCGGATGCGGGGGACGACCTCGTAGGCGAGCCGGGCGGCGGAACGGAGGTCGGGGCCGTGGGCCACCACTCCGAGGACGCGCCCGCCGGCGGTGACGACGCTGCCGTCCGGACGCCTGACGGTGCCGGCATGCAGCACGTCGACGCCCGGAGGTAGGTCCTGAGGCAGGGCGATGACGTCGCCCTTGCGGATCTCGCCGGGATAGCCGCCCGCGGCGAGCACGACGACGATCGTCGCGCCGGGACGGAGCCGCACGTCCGAGGCGCGGAAGGTGCCGCGGGCGATCGACTCCATGATGGCGACCGGGTCGGTCTCGAGCGAGGGCATCAGCACCTGGCACTCGGGATCGCCGAAGCGCACGTTGAACTCCACGACCCTGGGCCCCTGCGCGGTCACCATGATGCCGACGTAGAGCGTGCCGCGGTAGTCGATCCCGTCCTTGCGCAACCCGCGCAGGGTGGGCTCGATGATCTCCTTGCGCACGCGGCGGTCGATCTCGGGCGTGACGACGTCGGCCGGGGCGTAGGCGCCCATGCCGCCGGTGTTCAGGCCGGTGTCGCCCTCCCCCACCCGCTTGTGGTCCTGGCTGGGCGGCAGCATGAGGTACTCCTCGCCGCAGACCATCAGCATGATGGAGGCCTCCTCGCCCTGCATGAACTCCTCGACGACCACCTCGTCGCCCGCTGAGCCGAAGACGCGGGAACCCATCATGTCGCGCAGGGCGGCCTCCGCCTCGGCGTGGTTCATGGCGATGACGACGCCCTTCCCCGCCGCCAGGCCGGAGGCCTTGATGACGACGGGCACCGGGCCGCCCCGGACGTGCGCGAGCGCCGGCTCGAGCGCCGTGAAGGTGGCCGACGACGCGGTCGGGATGCCGTGACGGAAAAGGAAGTCCTTGGTGAAGGCCTTGCTGGCCTCGAGCCTCGCTCCGGCCGCGCGCGGACCGTAGGCGGCGATGCCGGCGTCCTCGAGCACGTCGACCACGCCGGCGGCCAGGGGCACCTCGGGGCCGACGATGACGAGTCCGGCGCCGGTGCGGCGCGCGAGCGCGAGCACGGCGGCGGAATCGGCCGCATCGACGGGCAGGCACTCGGCCTCGAGGGCCATCCCGCCGTTGCCGGGAGCCACCCTCACCCTGCCCACGCGCGGGCTCCGCAGGCAGGCCTTGAGCAGCGCGTGCTCGCGGCCGCCGGAGCCGAGGATGAGCACGTCGATCTTATCCTGCTGCGCCATGCCAGCATTTGTGCCGAGGAGCGCCCGGATGGGAACAAAAAAGGCGCCGCGCGGCGCCGTTCATCCTTGGTGCTCAGGCCGGGACTTGAACCCGGACACCTTGCGGCACTTGCACCTCAAGCATGCGTGTCTGCCATTCCACCACCTGAGCGAACACAAGGAAGTCGGACGCTGGAATGTCGTGAGGCGGGCGCAAGTAAAAAGCGACTTTCCAACGCTTGCCAATCGGCCTCGATTCGGAACGCTCGTCCCACGCATGTCCACCCAGCCGGCAGAGAACAACCCCGCGGGGGAACCTTCGTTCCAGCTGGATCTCGCGTCCCTCGGCTTCGGTCCGTCCTGGCTCTCGGGTCCCGCCGAAAAAGTGAGCGGAGGAAGAGGCCCTCGACGGGACGACGGCGACCGCCCGCGCTTCCGCGACGGCCCCGGCGGACCTCGACGCGACGGCCCACGCAGGGAGGGCCCGGGCGGACCCCGCCGTGAAGGCCCCCGTCGGGAAGGCCCCGGCGGACCCCGCCGCGAACCCCGCGGCGAAGGG
>JBJTIX010000043.1:0-6355 GCA_046095205.1 Opitutia bacterium | reverse complement strand
GTCTCGCTCGACTCCGCCAAGGTGCCCGAGTTCCGCGAGCGGTTCGCGGCCGCGGTCGCCTCGCAGCTCGCCGCCGCGGGCTCCGGCGACGCGGCCTCGCGCGACATCGAGATCGCGCACTGGCTCAGGCTGGCCGAAGTCACGGACCAGCTCTTTGACGACCTGGAGCTGCTCCAGCCTTTCGGCGAAGGCAACGCGGAGCCGGTGTTCGGTCTCCGCGGGGTGCTGTTCGACCGTCCCGCGACGGTGTTCGGCGAAGGCAACTTCCGCCACCAGATGTCGCTCGGCGCGGGGCGCCGGCTGAGTTTCGTCGCCTGGCGCATGGCCGACCGTCTCCCTCCGGTCAACCGGGCGGTGGAGCTCGCCGTGCGGCTCCAGTGGAACCGCTGGCAGGGACGGCGCATGCCCCAGGCCGAGATCCTCGACTGGCGCCCGGCCTGACGCTCAGCGGGCGGTGCGCTCGGTGACGCCCTTGACGGTCACGGCGTCCGCCTCCGAAAAGATCAGGTAGGTCGTGCGCGCTCCGGGCTCGGGCCGGGCCCGTACGGTGCGCAGGACGCGGCCCTCCGCGCCGGCTTCACGTATCTCGAGGCCGACGTAGCCGTGCTCGTCGGGGGCGGGGGTGAAGGTGACGGGCTTCAGGGGTTCGGCCGCCCTGGTCGAGGAGGACGACCGCAGCTGCAGCGACGTGGCCCCGAGGTTGAGGAAACGCAGGGTGCCGAAGGGATGCGACTGCGGTCCGTCCGGCAGGCGCAGGATGCGCTGGGTCCCGCGGTCGGGGACGAAGAGGAGCATGAGGGACTCGCCGTCGGCCACCGCCACCGAGCCGAGCGGCGTGAAGTCCTGCGGGGCGGACTTGTCGCGTGCCGCCTTCTTGCCCTCCGCCTTGGTCGGCTTCTCCTCCTCGGGATTCATCGTGTCGATGCGGCGCTGCAGTTCGGCCGCGCGTTCACGCGCTCGTCGTGCGGCCTCGGCCTCGGGGGCCGCCAGCGCGAGGGCGTCCTCGGCCTGACGCCGCAGGGCGTCGCCCTCGGGGCCCTCGGGGGCGTTCGCCACCGACTCCGCCACGGCCTGGGCGGTCGCGGCGTGCCGCGCCTCGAGACGTTCGGCTTCGGCGAGCGCCTTCGCAAGCTCGGCCCGGAAGGGGTCGCGCGCGTCGGCGCGGACCTCGGGCTTGCGGGAGAGGAAGAAGGTGATGATCGGCGGCCCGCGGTATTCCTGCGGCGCGCTGAAGAAGTCGGAGGGTATGGTGAGCTGCACCGCGTCGCGCCCCTTGAGGTATCCCGCCTGCTCGATGGGCTCCGCCAAGGACAGCGCCCTGAAGCTGGCGCGGACCTCTCGCGCGGGCTCATCGGCGGCCGAAAGGGCGACGGCCAGGAGGAGCGGCAGGATCCTCATAGCTGGTCCTGCCGCAGGCTGCGGATGGAAATCGCCCGGAAGCGCCTTCCGAACATCCGGTTGGCCGTGGTGAGCGCTGGGTTCGACCTGCTGGAGTCCGAGGGGTGCGTGACCGGTGTCTCGGGCGGCTGCGACGGGTCGCAGAACTCGGGCAGGCGCTGGACCACCGCCTCCATCCATCCTCCTGCGATCTCGCCGTTGCGTTCCGCCTCGGCATAGACGCGGATGACGAAGGTGTCCGACCTCGCCGTCAGGGCGGGTCCGATGGCGGAGAGGATGTCGGACTGGAGCATGCTGCCCGGTGCGCCCTCGGTCATGCGTGTCCTGCCCTGCAGGTAGCTGCGCGGGTCGCCGGCGCGCAGGCTGGTGCGCAGATTCGTGTCGAACCACGGGGTCTGCCCGTCGCCCTGGCCGGCGGCCTGCTGGGCCTCCGTGGATACGTTCGCCATGTGCCCCGTGCGGCTGACCAGCTCGGCCCCGTCGGCGTCGGCGCGGTAGATGGCGTTCTGCAGGCAGCCCGCGTGCGCGATGTACTCGGGGTTGCCGCACGTGAACCGGTTGACGAACTGCGCAAGGCCGGTGAACGGCACCGGTACGGTGACGCTTGAGGCGGCGGTCGCGCCGCGGAAGATCGTCGCCGAATGCGCGAAGGTCAGGTTGATCCGGCCTTCCTGGTTGCGGTGCAGGCTGACGGTCCGGTGGCGTATCTCGTCGACGATGGACTTGGCCAGGAGCTTCCCCTGGGCGTCATCGAGGGTGGTGAGCGCGCCCCACGCCGCGACGGAGGGGTAGCCGGCCCTGCGGCCGGTCGCCGCGCTGTCGACGCGGTTGGCGCGCGGGAAGCGCGTGTTCGCGTCCGCGGCGGGCAGGTTGGCCGAGGCCGCGCCGCTCGGCAGTCCCTTGGTCCCGGCGAGCACCGCCGCCCATGCGTCGACGGACACGCTGTTCACGTTGAAGGCGCCCTCGTTCATCACCGAGGCCGCGAGGGTGCGATGGGAGGCGAGGTTCTGGCGGGCCACGGCGGGGCTCTGGTTTTCCAGGAGCGCGACCCTGGGGTTGGCCAGGCGTCCGCGGCCGACCGAGAAGTCGTCGAGCACGGTCCGCATGTCGCGGATCTGCCCGCTGCGGGACCATTCGGGCCCGGCGCCGGAGAGGAAGTAGCGGTCGAACAGCGCCTGGTTGATCATGAACGACCGGTCGACGTCGGTGCAGTTCTGGGGCGAGCGGTAGGCCCAGGCGTCGGCCCGGAAGATGTAGGGCGAGGCGAAGCTGTTGCCAATCGCCAGCAGGGGGTCCTGGTCGCGCATGTGGATGTTGGCGTGCGCGTAGTCGGCCAGTGACAGCGGAGCGGAGAGGGGGACCTCGGTGTAGACGGCCTGGGTCTTTCCCGCCGAAGAGTGCGTCATGCCCCCGAAGGCCTGGGTGCCGGCAAGGTCGGTCTCCATGACTTCGGTCCAGTCGTTCACGCGACGGATGGTCATGCGGAAGCTGTTCGAGGTCGTGGCGTGCCCCGCCGGCATCGCGCCGGGTCCCCAGCCGGTGGCCTCCGGCCTTGTCAGCGGGGCCATGGGGTTGGACCGGGTGAAGACCGGGAAGGGAAGGGGGTCCACGCCCCAGCGCATGCCGTAGTCCATGACGGCCAGCACGGCCGGCGGCTGACCGGGCGTGGGCAGCACGGCCGACGGCGGGATGAGCTTGGGCGGCGCCTCGCCGCTGCGGCCGGGAGCGATGCTGTTGGAAAGCAGCTCGGTGACTTCGCTCGCCGCGTTGTAAAGGACCGAGTCGCTCGCGTTGCTCATCTCGCTGAGGCGGTCGCCGGGCCAGCAGGACATCATGTGCCGGACGTAGAAGGGGCCGTCGCTGCGCAGCTTGATGCTGAGGGTGTCGGTCGCGTTGCGCAGGAGGGGTCCGCCGCTGGGGGACAGGCAGGACGCCCAGAACCCTCCCAGGAAGTCGAAGCGCGGCACCATCGTGCCGATGCGGCTGAAGGGCATGGGCTGCGGGCCGGGCAGCGAGAAGATCCGGAACTCGCCCGGCGCCAGGGTGGTTTCGGGAATGTAGACGCGCATGCTCTCCAGGCGGTTCGGGCTGCCCCCGATGTTCGCCGCCATGTTGAGGAGGCTGGAGGACCAGGTCGTGCCTCCGCCCGCGGAGGAGGCGTAGTCGATCATCCAGTAGTCCCAGAAGCGGAAGGAGAGCCGCATGGCGGGGTCGGTCGGATCGACCGGCCGGATGCGTAGGTTCACGTTGTAGGGGTTGTGGAGGACGGTCACCGGTGACAGCACCATCCGCACCTCGCCGCCGGCGTCCACGAGTCCGAAGACGAGCAGCTGCCTGGCGACGTAGGGCGACACGGCGGGCTTGGTGGGCAGGGGGCCAGGTGTGCCGCGCACGGTCTCGTAGGCCCACATGTCCTCGGTCGTGTCCATGCGGTTGTAGAGGTGGCCGTAGTGCGCGGTGCTGGCGTTCACGTGCCCCGCCAGGCTGACGGTGTTGGGGAAGTGGGTCCGCGCGCGCAGGGTCGGCTGACCGATCGGCTGCCACTCGAGTTCGCGATAGAGGAGGTGGTGTCCGCGCAGCGCCTCCCACAGGGGCCCCCGGATGCTGCTTCCGGCTCGGCTCGCGTCCGGGAAGGCGTAGATGGGGGCGAGCCGGTGGTCGGCGGAATAGCCGGGTTCGGTGAAACGTATCAGCGTCTTGCTGTCGGCGAACGCGGCGGAGACGCGCCGGGCGTAGCCGGGGCCCCAGGGGCTCCATACCAGGGTGGCGACACCGGCACCGGCGCCAAACTCGGTGGCACGGAATTCGGCGTCGGACAGTTCGAACGCCGAAGAGAGGTCGACCTTCAGGCCTCCCCACATCGAGTCGGCGAACACGCCGCGGGAGCTCACGGTGGCCGTGGTCCATAGGTTCAGGGCAAGGGTGGTCGCGGAGGCCGGGGTGTGGCCGGGCGGAGGGGCGAGCGTCAGGTCCGAAAGGGATTCCGCACGTGCGTCGATCGACCCGGGGCCGGCCGACGAGAGGCCGGGCAGGAGCTCGAGTCCGGTGCGCCCCGCGCCCTTCACGGCCAGACGCCGCGAGAAGTCGTCCGCCGACGTTCCGCTGACGCGCGGATCCTCGAGGTCGATCCGCGCCTTCACGCCCTCGTCGCCGATCCAGTAGGCGTAGGAACCTCCGCCGTCGGCGAAGGGCACCTTGGGCAGGCTGACCCTGCCGTCGGGGCGGCCCGGCGTGCTCGGAGCGGCGGTCAGGATGTTGGGCGAGGCGTCCACCGGGCCGGCTGCGGTCGCAGGCCCCACCAGCGGCACAAGCAGGTTGGCCGGAGGCGAGTAGTCGGTCTGCCATGGCAGCCACACGCCTTCCGGGTAATCGGGCTTGGGGTTCGAGGCGCTGATGGGCGCATACGGGCTGAAGGGAGACTGCAGGGAGACCGACTGGGTGCCGGCCGTGCGGTCGTGCCGGCCGCTGATGAGCCACGCAGGAGGCGTGCCCATCACGTCGTTGCGCCACACGCCCGTCCACATGGCGTTGCGCACCTGGGTCCAGTTGCGTCCGGGCTGGGTCTGGGTGACGGTGAAGTCGGCCCGCGCGGTGGAACGCCGGTCGGGGCCGGCCTCCTGCTGCAGGTGCGCCAGCGCGAGCCGGAGGGTCGACAGCGCGTTCATCTTGGCGCGCGTCCGCAGCTGGGAGTAGGAGGCGAGGCGGGTCTCGACGGTCAGGAAGGAAGCCAGGGTGATGACCAGCAGCATCACCGTCGCCATGACGGTGAGGGAGAGCACGAGGCTGAAGCCGGTTCGCGCGTTTCGCTCTTGCTCAGGCTTCATCCGGTCTGACCCAGCGGATAGAGATGACCTTGAACTTGCGGCCGAAGGTGCGGTTGGCCTGCGTCAGTCCGGGACGCAGGGCGGCTTCGCCGGTCTGGTTCTCGGCGGGCACGACCAGGATGGTGGGCTTGGGCGCCGCGCAGCCGCTCTCGGCCGGGTCGGCGTCGTCGACGAACTCCGGCATGCGCTGCACGACGGCCTCGAGCAGGCCGCGCGCCACGGCTCCGGAGGCGTCGGTCGCGTCGCCATAGGCCCGGATGACGAAGGTGTCCGAACGGGAGGCCAGGGCGGGACCGATGACCTTGAGGACGTCGTTCTGCAGCAGGTTGCCCGGCGCACCCAGGGCGGTGTGCGTCCGGTTCGACCCCCGCACGATGGCGATGTTCTCGGGGTTGCTCGAGAAGCTCGCGTTGGGATTGGAAAGGTGGTCGACCGTCAGCTGGCTGAGCGCCCCGAGCCCGCCCGAAGCGAGTCGGTCGCTGAGGCCGGCGGAGTGGTCCGCATCCGCGCGGAAGATGGCCGCTTGGATGGTGCCGGTGCGGCCGGCCCACGCGTCGGCGTTGAGGAAGCGGTTCACGAACTGCGACAGTCCGAGGTAGGGGGTGGAGGGCGCGGTCTTGCCCGCGAAGAGGCGCGCGGTGGGCGGGTTGGTCGCGTCCCCCTCGTTGCGCGCGCTGATGGCGGCGCGCGCCTTGTTCTCGGCGACGATGCCCGCCGCCAGCTTGTAGAGCTGGGCGTCGGTGAGGCTCGCCAGTCCCTGCCAGTTGGAGGCGTCGGTCATCGTTCCCTGCGCCGCGGAGGCCGCGCCGTGGGGAAGGGTGCGCGGGAACCGCGCGTCGGAGGTCGCCGTGGGCATGCCGGGCTGGAGCTGCGTCACGGCGAGCTTCTTGGCCGACGCGAGCAGCGTCGCCCAGGCCTCGACAGAGGTCGAGTTGACGTTGAACGCGCCGTCGTTCATCAGCACGGAGGCGGAGCGGCGGTGGTCGCCGATCGCGGCGCGCGCGTTGTCGGCGGTCTGCGAGGACTCGGAGAGTCGCAGGCGGGGGTTGCCCAGGGTGCGGATGCCCGCGATGAAGTCGTCCAGCACGTCGTCGTCCGGCGTGTCGGGCAGGGACAGGGGGCGGGTCTCCACG
>JBJTIX010000042.1:0-16726 GCA_046095205.1 Opitutia bacterium | reverse complement strand
GCCTTCACGACCTGCTTCCACTTCGGCTTGTTCTCGGGCAGGGGCTTGCCGCCGAGGACGGCCGGGACGTCGTCGTAATAGATATCCAGCTTGGACTCGTCCAAGCCCGTGCGGGCGTAGCCGGCGGCGTCGGCCAGACGGCCCCAGTTCGGGTCTTCGCCGAACCAGGAGGACTTCACCAGGAGCGAGTTGCCGATCGCGCGGGCGATCTTCTCGGCGTCGGCCCGGGTGCGGGCGCCTTCGATCTCCACGGACACGACCTTGGTGATCTTCTCGCCGTCGCCGACGATCTTCTCGGCGAGGGCGAAGCACACCCGCCAGAGGGCGTCGAGGAAGAGCGCGGTGGCGGCCGGATTGACGCCCGGACCGACCTTCACGCCGGAGGCGCCGGAGGCCAGCAGCAGCACGGTGTCGTTGGTCGACATGTCGCCGTCGACGCTCACGCAGTTGAAGGAATGGTCGGAGGCGGACTTGAGCGCCTGCCTGAGGAAGTCGGCCGGCGCGTCGGCGTCGGTGCACACGAAGGCGAGCATGGTGGCCATGTTGGGCTCGATCATGCCGGCGCCCTTGGCGATGCCGGAGACGGTGACCGTGCGGCCGTCATGGGTGAAGCGCGCGGTGCAGGTCTTGGGACGCGTGTCGGAGGTGAGGATGGCCTCCGCGGCGCGGCGGCCCTCCTCGGGGTCGCGCGAGAGCCGTGCGGCCGCGCCGGCGACGCCGGCCGCGACCTTGGCCATCGGCAGCAGCTCGCCGATGCGGCCGGTGGAGCAGACGAGGAAGACGTCGTCGGACGCGGCGACCGAGGCGGCCGCGAGGCGCGCGGTCTCGGCGGCGTCGGCGTCGCCCTGGACGGAGGTGCAGGCGTTCGCGTTCCCGCTGTTGCCCACGATGCCGCGCACGGGCCCGCCGGCGGCGAGCAGCCGCTGGCAGAGCCGCACGGGGGCGGCCTTCACGTCATTGGTGGTGAAGACGCCGGCGGCGGCGCAGGGGCGGTCGGCCACCACGAGGCAGAGGTCGAGCCGGCCGTTGGCCTTGTTGCGGATGTCGCAGGCGGCGGCGCCGACCCGGAAGCCCGGGACGTCGGTCAGGCCCGGCGAATCATCGGTGAACTGGATGGACATGGCGGGCGGCTCAGCGGAGGCCTTCGGTCTCGTCCCACCCCATCATGAGGTTGAGGCACTGCACGGCCTGGCCGCCGGCCCCCTTGAGCAGGTTGTCGATGACGGAGGTGACCACGAGGTTGCCCGTCCGGGCGTCGGAGACGGCGGAGATGGCCACGCGGTTGGTGCCGGCGACGTGGGCGGTGTCGGGGAACTCGCCGGAGGGCAGCACGGTCACGAAGGGCCGGCCGGCGTAGGCGCGCTTCCAGACCTCCTCGACCTGGGCGGCCGGGAGGCCCGGGGCGGGCACCACGATGGTGGTGGCGATGCCGCGGTGCATCGGGGCGAGGTGCGGGCTGAACTGGACCACCACGGGCGAGCCGGCGGCGGCGGAGAACTGCTCCTCGATCTCGGCGATGTGCCGGTGGCCGGGGACGCCGTAGGCCTTCATCGAGCCGTCGCGCTCGGAGAAGAGGAAGGCGACATCGGCCTTCTTGCCGGCGCCGGAGACGCCGCTGCAGGAATTGATCACGAGCCGGCCGGGCTCGGGCCGCACCAGCCCCGCGCGGAGGAGCGGAACGAGCGGCACCTGGATGCTCGTCGGATAGCAGCCGGGGCACGCGATGAGGCGCGCGGACTTCCAGCCGTCGTCGGACTGCAGCTCCGGGATGACGTAGCGCGCCTGCGCCGAGAGCTCGGGCGCGGGATGCTCATGCCCGTAATATTTGCGGTAGAGCGCGAGGTCCTTGAGCCGGAAGTCGGCCGAGAGGTCCAGCACCCTCCGGCCCGCGGCGACGAGCGGACGGGCGTACTCGGCGGCGACGCCGTGCGGGAGCGCGAGGAACCAGGCGTCGACGTCGGAGGCCGCGCAGTCCTCGGGCGAGGAGGCGGAGAAGCGCAGCGACGGATCGACGACGCCCCGGAGGCGCGGGAGCTCCTCGGCCACGGCCTTGCCGGCCAGGCTGCGCGAGCAGACGGAGACGAGCCGCACGCGGGGGTGCCGCGCGAGCACGCGCACCAGCTCCTCGCCGGTGTAACCGGAGGCGCCGACGACGCCGACCTTGATGACGGGCTGTGACATGGCTGTGGTGTAGGATTAAGGGAGTGCGGTCCGGGGGACACGGAAAAAGAAAGGCCCCGGGGTGCCGGGGCCTGCTTCGTTCCTGTCCTGGAAGCTCAGCGCTTCGAGAACTGGAAGCGCTTGCGGGCGCCGGGGCGGCCGGGCTTCTTGCGCTCGCGCATGCGACCGTCGCGGGTCAGGAGGCCCTCCTTCTTGAGGGGGGCGCGCAGGCCGGCGTCGAGCTTCTGGATGGCGCGGGCGAGGCCATGGGAGATGGCTCCGGCCTGGCCGTTGGGGCCGCCGCCGATGACGTTGACCGTCACGTCCACCTGGCCCTCGAGTCCGGCGGTGCGGATGGGCTGGGTGGCCGACTTGACCAGGGCCTCGGTGTAGAGGTACTCCTCGGCCGGGCGGCCGTTGATCGAGATGGAGCCGGTGCCGCGGGTGAGGCGGACGCGGGCCGAGGCGGTCTTGCGACGGCCGACGGCGGTGACAGGGGCGGACTTGGCGCTCATTTAGTTCAGGAAGGACGGATCAGCCCCGGGGGACGGTGGGTAGAGGCTGCGGGTTCTTGTCCGCATGGTCGTGCTTGTCGCCCGCGAAGACGCGGAGCTTGCGCAGCATGGCGCTGGAGAGGCGGTTCTTGGGCAGCATGCCCTTCACGGCGTGGGTGAGGATGAACTCGGGACGACGGGCGCGCATGGCGGCCACGGTGCGACGGTAGGAGGTGCCGACCCAGCCGGTGTAGAACATGTAGGTCTTGTCGAGCTCCTTGGAGCCGGTGAGCACGACCTTGTCGGCGTTGATCACGACGACGTAGTCGCCCGTGTCCACGTGGGGGGTGTAGGTGGGCTTGTGACGGCCGCGGAGGACGTTGGCGATCCTGACCGCCAGACGGCCGAGGTGCTGGTCCTTGGCGTCAACGACGTACCAGGCCTTGTCCTTGAGCTGGACGTTCTTGGCGAGCGTGGTCTTCATAAAGAGGGAAAGGCGGAAAATGGGAACGCCCCCTCCCTCGTCAACACCCGAATAAAAGGGGGTTTTTAGGCCCCCTGCCCGCCCGCCGGCCCCGAAAGGAGCTCAGAACCTGAACTTGGCGAAGACGCTGGTCCAGACCTGGGAACGGCGGGTGGCGGCCAGGTCGTCGTTATTGGCGGCGTAGTTCACGCCGACCCCGAGGACGGACCCCTGTCCGACGGTCTTGGAGAAATCGAGCCCGGCCCCGGCGTAGGCGTATCCGTTCTGGGCGCCCGAACCGTCGTCCAGGGCGTCGTTGGCCGAAAGGTTGCCGACGAATCCACGGACGGTGATGTCCGTCTTGAAGGGACCGGCTTCGGCGAACTGGCGGAAGACGGAGCCCTCGACGACGATCTGGTCGAGATTGAAGCCGTAGTTCACGTAGAGGGCGGGCTGCAGGAAGGCCTTGGAGGCGACGACGCCGAGGTAGACCTCGTCCTCGTTGCGCAGCTGGGTGAAGCCCTGGGCTCCGTTGAAGAACTTGGCGCTCGGCGAGGTCATGCGCAGGTAGCCCGCGTCAAGGAGCAGGTCGCCGGCGGTCTTGCGCAGGCCATAGGCGAAGGAGCGCTCGACTTCGTCGGCGTTGAAGAAGGTGGCGTAGGTGGACAGCCCGGTGACGCCGGGGATGAAGTATTCGACGCCGACCTTGGTCTGGAACAGGCCGTCCTGGTCGGAACGCTCCTTGCCGCGGAAGACGTTCTTGGCCTGCCAGGAGATGTCGGCGCGGACGGAGAGATCCTTGGCGAACTGGGCGGAGTCGAGGGTCTTGGCGGCCTCCTGGCCGGAGGCGCCGCCGCAGACGGCGAGCGCGAGGGCGGTGATGGCGGGCTTCTTCATGATGAGGGCACCCATCCTGCCCGCGCAGCCGCGGGTGGCAAGTCCCAAGGGTCGGCGGCCGGACGGCCGCGCGTCACATCGCGGCGATGATGGCGTCGCCGAACTCGGAGCACTTGATCTCCTGCGCCCCCTGCATCTGGCGGGCGAAGTCGTAGGTGACACGGCCGGCGCCGATGGCGCCGTTGAGACCCTTGAGGATGAGGTCGGCGGCCTCGGTCCATCCCATGTAGCGCAGCATCATCTCACCGGAAAGGACCACGGAGCCCGGATTGACGACGTCCTTGTTGGCGTACTTGGGGGCGGTGCCGTGGGTGGCCTCGAAGATGGCGTGGCCGGTGAGGTAGTTGATGTTGCCGCCGGGGGCGATGCCGATGCCCCCCACCTGCGCGGCAAGGGCGTCGGACAGGTAGTCGCCGTTGAGGTTGAGGGTGGCGATGACGTCGAAGTCGGTCGGGCGGGTCAGGACCTGCTGGAGGGTGATGTCGGCGATGGCGTCCTTGATGACGAGGCCGGCGCCGGGACGTCCCTCGGGGATCTTGCACCAGGGGCCGCCGTCGAGGAGCTGGGCGCCGAACTCGCGCTGGGCGAGCTCGTAGCCCCACTTCATGAAGGCGCCTTCGGTGTACTTCATGATGTTGCCCTTGTGGACGAGGGTCACCGACTTGCGCTTGTTATCGATGGCGTACTTGATGGCCGAGCGGATCAGGCGCTCCGAGCCGGGACGGGAGACGGGCTTGATGCCGACGCCGACGGAGGCGGGGTCCTCGGCCCCGAACCGGATCTTTTTGAACTCCTTGGGGAAGTTGGCCTTGAGGAACTCGAGGGTCTTGGTCGCGATCTCGGAACCGGCCTCGAAGTCGATGCCGGCGTAGATGTCCTCGGTGTTCTCACGGAAGATCACCATGTCCACCTTGCCGGGGTTCTTGACGGGCGAAGGCACGCCGGTGAACCACTGGACGGGACGGAGGCAGACGTAGAGGTCGAGCTGCTGGCGGAGGGCGACGTTGAGCGAACGGATGCCGCCGCCGGTCGGGGTCGTGAGCGGGCCCGTGATGCCGACCAGGTATTCGCGGAAGGCGGTCAGGGTCTCCTCGGGCAGCCAGTTCTGAGTCTTGTTGAAGGCCTTCTCGCCCGCGAGCACTTCGAGCCACTGAATCTGTCGGCGACCGGCGTAGGCCTTGGCGACCGCGGCGTCCAGGACGCGGACGGAGGCGCGCCAGATGTCGGGTCCGGTGCCGTCGCCCTCGATGAAGGGGATGGTCGGACGGTCGGGAACGGTCAGCTTGCCGTTGGAAATGGTGATGCGTCCGGAAGATGCGGGGGAGCTCATGGTCTGACCCACAAGAAACCGCCCCAAGTCGGGCGTTTTCAAGCCCATTCGGGGTCCCTCCCATAAAAAAGGGAAAAGAAAAGGACCCCCTTGCGAGGGTCCTTGTTTGACCGGCGGAGCCGGCGCCATCCGCCCCGAAGGACGGAAAGTCTAAGAAGAATTACTTCTTCTTGGACTTCTTGGCCTTCTTGGCGCCCTTCTTGGCGGCCTTCTTCTTCTTAGCCATAGGTTTTTCCTTATTTTGGGTCGTTGTTGGGTTAAAGGGCAGCGCCTGAAGCGCCACCCTGACGATTCGCCCCACGCTCACCCGGGCGCTGCGCGCCTGGCGGGTGATCCTGCTGCGGAGCTCCGACGGTACTCGGAAAGAAACCTGACGCGACCTGGGGGCCTCCAGGTCGTGGCGAGAGTCGGTGAAGCGGTCCAGCGCGTGCCGGATCGCCTCGGAGAGAGTGGCGAAGCCCGACCTCTGCTGGAAGGCGACGGTCTCGGAGTGGAGCTTCGCGGGAAGCGACACGGTGATGAGACTTTCGCTGAGGGGTTCGGTTCGGTTCGTCACGTCGCGGTTAACTCTTGGCATCCTTATTAGGCGACGCGCGCGGATGCGCAAGAGGAAATTTCACCCGCTCCGGAAGCGCCGCACCGGCGTCCGCGCACGACGAACTGTAAACGCGAAGCGGATACGCGCGGACGGTTGACGCAGGGGCCCGCGCGAAGCATCTTCTTCCACGCGATGGCCACGCACGACGCGCGACGCGGGGCGACCGCAGGATGGGGACGCGAGGCCGCGCTCGCCGCGGCCTGCGGGCTGCTCGGGGCGCTCGCCGCGGCCTCCGACGGCGCCGCGTCACGTGCGTTAGCGGCCGCGGCGTGCGCGGCCGGCGGGTGGGACGCGGCGGGCGAGGCGCTGGACGCGCTGCGCGCGCGCCGGGCCGACGTCCACCTGCTGATGCTGCTCGCCGCGGCCGGCGCCTGGGGCCTGGGCCAGCCGATGGAGGCGACGCTGCTGCTGTGCCTGTTCTCGGCGGCGGGCGCCATCGAGCGCTACGCGATGGAACGCTCGCGCGGGGCGATCGAGGCGCTGCTGGACGGGTCGCCCCGACGGGCCAGACGGGTCGAGGCCGACGGCTCGGAACACGAAGTCCCGGTGGAATCCCTGCGGCCGGGCGACGTGGTCGCCATCCTGCCCGGCGAGCTCGTCCCCGCCGACTGCGTGGCCGAATCGGGCGCCAGCGAGGCCGACGAGTCGAACCTCACGGGCGAGGCGCGGCCGGTGAGAAAGGGGCCCGGCGACGCGCTCTCGGGCGGCACGCTCAACGGCTGGGGCCGGCTCACGGCGCGGGTGACCCGCACCCAGGAGGACAGCGCCCTGCACCGGATCGTGCGGCTGATCCGCGAGGCCCAGGAGAGCAAGGCGCCGGCCCAGCGCACGATCGACCGGTGGGGCGACCGTTACGCGGCCTTCACGCTCGCCGCCAGCGCGGCGCTCTTCGCGGCGCGCCTCTGGTCCGGCACGCCCGCCGTCAGCGGGGAGGATTCGGCGCTCTACCGCGCGCTCACGCTCCTGGTGGTGCTGAGCCCCTGCGCGCTGGTGCTCTCGGTGCCGTCGGCGGTGCTCGCCGCGATCGCCGCCGGCGCGCGCAACGGCATCCTGTTCCGCGGCGGCGCGGCGGTGGAGCGGCTGGCGGACGTCGACTGCGCGTGCTTCGACAAGACGGGCACGCTGACCACGGGCGAGCCCGAGGTCGCCTCGCTCGAGGTGTCGCCCGCGGGCGCCGACCGGGCGCGCGCGCTTTCGGCGCTGCTCTCGCTCGAAGCGGGCACGACCCATCCTTTCGCCGCCGCCGTGGTGCGGGCCTGCGAGCGCGAGGGCGGCGCGCGCCGTCCGGTGGCCGGGCTGTCAGTCTCCCCGGGACAGGGCGTCTCGGGCTCCGTGGAGGGCAGACGGTGGTCGGCCGGCAACCGCGAGTTCGCGGGGTGCCCCGCCCTGCCCCAGGCGCCCACGGACCCCGGAGCCATCGTGAGCGAGGTGTGGGCCTCCGACGGCGAGGTCACGGTGCGGGCCACGCTGGTCGACCGGATACGGGAAGAGAGCGCGCCCATGCTGGCCGAACTGGCCCGGCGGGGCGTGCGCACGGTCATGCTCACGGGGGACCGGGAGGAGGCGGCCGCGGCCGCGGCCCGCCAGGTCGGGGTGGGCTCCTACCGGGCCGCCCTCACGCCGGAGGCCAAGCTGGCCGCGATCAGGGCCCTTTCCGCGGAAGGCCGGGTCGTGGCCATGGTCGGAGACGGCGTCAACGACGCCCCGGGCCTGGCGGCGGCCGACGTGGCGGTCGGCATGGGCGGACGCGGCTGCGACGCCGCGCTGGAGTCGAGCGACGTCGTCCTGCCCGACGACCGGATCGGGCGCCTCGTGGACGCGATCGAGCTCAGCCGTGCCGCCCGGCGCGCAATCCGCGTCAACGTGACCGTCTCGGTCGCCGCCGCGCTCGGCATGGCGGGCTACGTGATCGCGGCGGGGGCGCCGCTGACGGTCGGCGTGGCCGTCCACGAGGGCAGCACCGTGCTGGTATGCCTCAACGGACTGCGCCTGCTGGCCTTCCGACCGGCCCGGCGCTCAGCGCAGCTCCTTGCCTGAGGCGTCGAAGAGGCGGAAGTACTCGACGCTGTAGGTGGGGTCCGCCTTGGTGCCCAGCTTCACCTTGCACGACTTCATCAGGTCGCGGAAGAAGTCGCGGTCCTCGGTGACGATGCGCTCGAGGTTCACCGGGTGGAGGAGGATGTTGATCTCCAGCTCCCGGTCGGGGCCGTGCGCCTCGCGCAGCTTGCGGATGACGCTGAGCAGCTTGCGCTGCACCTCGACCGAGACCGTGCGGGGGTTCTTGACGATGCCGCGCCCCTGGCAGTGCGGGCAGGCCGTGTACATCGAGGTGGTGTTCGACTCCGTGTGGCGCTGGCGCGTCATCTGGAGCACGCCGAGCTGGGAGATGGGCAGGATCTGGTGCTTGGCGCGGTCGTTCTCCATCGACTCGCGCAGCTTGTCGAAGACCTTCTTGCGGTCCTTCGGGTTCTTCATGTCGATCGTGTCGATCATGATGAGCCCGCCGAGGTTGCGGAGCTGGATCTGGCGCGCGGCCTCGGTGACCGCCTCGAGGTTGGCCTGCACGATGTAGTCCTTGCCGTCCTTGCCGGCGCCCTTGTGGGAGCCGGTGTTGACGTCGATGGCGGTGAGCGCCTCGGTCTCGTCGATCACGATCTCGCCGCCGCTGGGCAGCGGGACGCGGCGCTGGAAGAGCTGGTCGATCTGGCGCTCGATGTTGTAGCGCTCGAAGACCGGGATGGGGTCGGAATAGAGCTCCACCCTGCCCTTCGAGCGGGGCGAGACCTCGCCGACGAGCTCCTGCACGAGGCGGAAGTCCTCCTCGTTGTCCACGAGGATGCGGTCGACCTCCTCGGTGAGGAAGTCGCGCACGGTGCGCTCGATGAGTCCGGGCTCGCTGTGGAGCAGCACGGGACGGCGGTCGGGCTGGTTGATCTTCTCGACGATCTTCTGCCAGCGCAGGAGCAGCATGTGCAGGTCGCGCACGAACCAGCGGGCCTGCTTGCCCTCGCCGGCGGTGCGGATGATCACGCCCATGCCCTCGGGGATGGTCAGCGAACGGAGGATGTCCTTGAGGCGCTCGCGCTCCGAGCCGTCCTCGATCTTGCGGGAGACGCCGCAGGCTCCGCTGAACGGCATCAGCACGACGTAGCGCCCGGGCAGGGCGATGTTGGTGGTCGAGCGGGGGCCCTTGGTGCCGATCTGGTCCTTGACCACCTGGATGACGATGTCGGAGCCGGCGGGGAAGAGCTGGGGGATGTCCTTGGCCTGGTAGCGGGCCTTGCGCTGCTTCTGCTCGGCGGACTCGTTGTCGCGGATGAACTCCACCTGCGAGTCGTTGGCCGCCGGGAGCATGTCCCAGTAGTGCAGGAACGCGTTCTTGGGCTGGCCGATGTCCACGAAGGCCGCCTTCAGGCCGGCCTCGAGGTTCTGGACGCGCCCCTTGAAGACCGCGCCCACCATGCGGTTCTCGCCCTTGTGCTCGATCTCGAACTTGTCGAGGACGCCGTTGGTGAGGAGGGCGACGCGCTTCTCAAGGGTCTCGCCGTTGATGACGAGCTCGCGGAAGTTGGCGCGGTCCTTGGAGAAGTGCTTGACGATGCGCTGGAGCAGCGGGAGGTCCTTGCGGCGCCGGGCCGCCTCCTCGGCGATCTTGCGCTGGTCAATGGCTTCCTGGCCGGAGGTCGGCTCAGATTCTTCGTGGATTTCGTCGGGTTCGTTGTTGTCGGGCATCTCGGGTTCAGGCCGTCAGGCCGTTTGCCGGAGAATCCCCGCGCTCGCCGCCGCCGGCCGAATGCCGGTGCACGCTCTGGACCAATCCGAGGAGCAGGAAGCAGCTGAGCACGAAAGACCCTCCGTAACTGAGGAAAGGAAGGGGGACGCCCGCGACCGGCATGAGGTCGACGTTCATCCCGATGTTGATGATGACATGGGTGGCCAGCACCGCGGCGGCGCCGGAAGCAAGCAGCGAGCCGAAGCGGTCGCCGGCCCTCAGGGCGGTGCGGACGACCCTCCAGATGAGCAGGGCGAAGGCGGCGACGACGCCGGCCGCGCCCAAGAACCCGATCTCCTCGGCAAGGACGGAGAACAGGAAGTCGTTGTGGGCGGCCGCCTCGGGCAGGTAGCCGTAACGGGCCTGGGCGCCCTTGCCGACGCCCTGGCCGGCGAGGCCCCCGCGGCCGACCGCGATGACGGCCTGCCGGACGTTCCAGGTCACCCCCAGGCCGCGGGGGTCGATGACGTCGGGCGCCACGAAAGACATGATGCGCTCACGCTGGTAGTCCTTGAGGAGGAAGAACCAGGCGCCCTCCTGATGCTTGCCACGCACCTTGCGGGCGGGGTCGCGCTCCTCAGGATGCTCCCTGGAGTACTCGGTGACGCCCCGGGCGTATTCGGAAAGGTCGACCGCCAGGACCCCCGCCAGAACCAGTGCGGCCGCCCCCGCGGCGGCGAAGAACCTGAGGGTGAGTCCGGCGACGTGCAGAATGACGAATGACAGGGGCAGGTAGATAAGGGCCGAACCTAGGTCGGGCTGCACGAAAATCAAGAAAAAGGGCGCCCCGGCGACCACCGCGACGAGGCCCAGCGTGCGCCAGCTGACCGAAAGGGCTCCGATGGGCAGGCGGGCCAGAAGCGCGGCCAGGAAGAGCAGCGTCCCGATCTTCGCGAACTCGGAGGGCTGGATCGAGAAAGGACCGAAGTCCATCCAGCGGCGGGCGCCGTTGACGCTCCGGATGAAGTCGCCGAGGTTCGAATTGACCAGGGCGCAGGCCGAGACGGGGACGAGCAGCGCGATGGTGAGGAGATAGGCGCCGCGCGCATGCATGTGCAGGCGACGGTAATCCAGGGACGACACGGCCCAGTAGGCGACCCACCCGAGGGCGAGGAAGACCGCCTGGCTCTCATGATGCAGCGAGGCGCGGGCCTCGCCGGCCGAACGGATGCCCACCCAGCCGAGCACGCTGAGCCCGGCGATGATCACCACCTGGGTCCAGTCCGTCCTCCAGGCGAAATTGGCGAACTTGTCCCACCATTCGGAGACGGCCTCGCCCTGCTCTGCCTCGGAAAGGGACATCGCCCCAAGGGAACGGTCCGGCCAACCGGGAGGCAAGGCGAACCGTCCAAATGGAGGCTTGCGACCGGCGGAGCCGGAACAAGTGTATGGGACTCCGGACTACGGTCCGGAGCCAAACCATGCCAGTGGCCGCCGACCAGAGCATCCTCGCCGCCGTGGCCTTCTCCTCGGGCGCCATCGTGGCCTATGCGGTGGCCAAATGGCGCGAAAACACGCTGGGAGCCCTCCGTGACGCCCGCCTCCGCTCGGAGGTCGAACTGGCCAGGCGCGAGGCGACCGTCGAGGCCGCGGAACTCCACGCCCGGGCCGAGACGGAGAAACGCGAGGCCGAGGACCTGCACCGGCGAGCGCAGGCGGAAAAAAGGGAGGCCGACGAGCTGGCCGAAGACCTCGCGCGCCGCCGCGACCAGCTGGGACGCGAACTCATGCAGCTCGGAGGCCTGACCCCCGAGCAGGCCCGGGCCCTGGCCGTGGACAAGATCCGCGGCGAGCTCACCGACGAGACCGCGCGGCTCCGCCGCGAACTGCTCGACCGCACGGAGGACGAGATCGAGGAATCCGCCCGCCGCACCCTGCTCGCCGCGATGCAGCGGCTCACGACCCAGACCACGCAGGACGCCACGGCGGTCTCGGTGCAGCTCCCCAACGAGGAGATGAAGGGCCGGCTCATCGGACGCGAGGGACGCAACATCCGCGCCTTCGAGCAGGCCACCGGGTCCACGCTGCTCATCGACGAGACGCCCGGCGTCGCCCTGCTCTCCTGCTTCGACCCGGTGCGCCGGGAGACGGCGCGCATCGCGCTCGAACGCATCGTCAAGGACGGCCGCATCACGCCGGGCCTGATCGAGGAAGAGGTCCGCGCCGCGAACGACGAGGTGCTGCGCCTCGCCCGCCGTCTCGGACGCGAAGCCGTGCGCGACCTGGGCCTGCCCCCGATGGAACCGCAGGTCGAGGAGCTGCTCGGGCGGCTGCACTTCCGCCTCTCGGCCAACCAGAACACGCTGGCCCACTCGGTCGAAGTCGCCCAGCTCTGCGCGATGCTGGCCTCCGAGATCGGCATCGACCCGACCCCCGCCAAGCGCGCGGGCCTGCTGCACGACCTCGGCAAGGCGCTCGAGGCGGAGGCCGGCAACAGCCACGCCCTCGCCGGCGCCGCCCTGCTCCGCCGGCTCGGCGAGGACCCGAAGGTCGTCAACGCCGTCGCGGAGCACCACCGCGAGGTGGCCGCCGAATCCCTCTACGCGCCCCTGGTGATGATCGCGGACGCGGCCTCCGGGTCTCGGCCGGGCGCGCGCGCCTCCACGCTCGAGAGCTACGCCCAGCGCATCCGCTCCCTCGAGGAGGTCGCGGGCTCCTACGAGGGCGTCCGCGAGGCCTACGCCTTCCAGTCGGGCCGCGAGCTCCGGGTCATCGTCGACCCCGGCAAGGTGGGCGACGACGAGGCGGTCGAACTGGGACGCCGCATCCGCAACCGGATCGAGGAGGCCGTTTCCTACCAGGGAACGGTCAGAATCGTGGTCATACGTGAACAGAGGTTCACCGAAGAGGCCCGCTGACCCAGTTTCGGATTGTTAATAAGACGGTCCGTGCCCATTGAGAACCTTCCGGTCCGATGGCCGGAACCCGGGCCAGGTCCCTCCGGACCCGCCCCAGCGGAACGCCCCCACGACGGGGGCCCGTAACACCCGGACGGCATCGCCGTCCCCCAACACAAAACATGAGCAACGAAGAAAACACCGGGCACGAGCACGACTCCGCCCGCGACACGGCGGCCGAACAGCCCGCCACCCAGGAAAACCGAAACGAAACCCCGCGCGTCAGCGACTCCCGACTCGAATCGCAGCACGCCGACCTTCCTCCGATGTCCGTGATCGGCGCCTCCGCCGAACCGGCCGCGAAGCCCGGAACGATCGCCGCCCCGAAGCAGTTCGGACGCCGCGGCGCGCCCCGGGGAGGACAGTCCTCCGGATACGCGCAGGGAGCCAAGCCCTCGATCGGCGTGATCGAGAATCCCTCCGAGGCGACCGAGTCGATCTCCGGCGCCGCCCGCCAGCCCTCCCATCAGGGCGAGCGCCGCGAGCCGCGCGAGCGCCGCGAGCCCAGGCCGGAAGGCGAACGCCGTGAGCCGCGTGAACGCCGCGAACCCAGGCCGGAAGGCGAACGTCGCGAGCACCGCGAGCCCCGTCATGAAGGCGAACGCCGCGAGGACCGCCCCCGTCGCGAGGACCGCCCGCGCCGCGAGGAGCGTCCGCGCATCCAGATCGAGCCGGTCGTCATCCCGGTGCAGGAGCCGATCGGCTTCTGGGCCTCGCTGAAGCGCAAGCTCGCCACCCTCTTCGGCATCCCGGACAAGGCCGTGTTCATCCCCTCCGCCCGCGGCCACGAGTCGCGCGACGGACGGCGCGAGGACCGCGGCGGACGTCATGGCCACGGCCACGGACGCGGACGCGACCGCGGACGCGGACGTGGACGCGGACGCGACGGTCATCGCGGCGACCGCGGCCACCACGGAGGCGGACGCGAAGGCTGAAGACCCCGGGGGCGCCGACGGCGCCCCCGCTTCTTGGCACGGATGCTGGAAGTCGCTCGCATCACCGGAGGGGCCCCGCTCAGGGGCTCGGTCCGCGTCGCGGGCGCGAAGAACGCGGCGCTGCCCCTCATGGCGGCGGCGCTGCTCACGGCCGAACCGGTCACGCTGCGCGGCGTGCCGGACCTCAGCGACGTGCGGTTCATGGCCGAGATCCTGCGGCACCTGGGGGCCGAGGCGGAGCTGACCGCCCCGGGCGTCTGGCGCATCCGCGCCGCCGACGTCTCGCACCGCACCCCCTACGAGCTCGTGCGCAAGATGCGCGCCTCGGTCTGCCTGCTCGGCGCGCTCGTCGGGCGCCTCGGCCGCGCGGAGATGGCGGTGCCCGGCGGCTGCGTCATCGGGCCGAGGCCGATCGACCTCCACCTGCGCGGGCTGGAATCGCTGGGCTGCAAGGTCGCGCTGGAGGCCGGCGTGGTCTCGGTCGACGCCGCAGGCGCGCGCGGCGCGGACGTCGACATGGGCGGACCGATGGGCAGCACCGTGCTCGGCACCGCCAACCTGGTCATGGCCGCCGCCCTCACGCGCGGCACCACGCGGATACTCAGCGCCGCGAGGGAACCCGAGGTCGTCGACCTCTGCGACCTGCTGCGCGCGATGGGCGCGCGCATCACGGGCGACGGCCAGGGCGTCATCGAGGTCGTCGGCGTGCCGGCGCTCGGCGGCGCCGACCACGCCATCATCGCCGACCGGATCGAGGCGGGCACCTACCTCGCGGCCGGCGCGATCACCGGCGGCGACGTGACCGTCACGGGCGCGCACGCGCGCCACCTCGAGGCGTTCCTCGGACGCATGGAGGCCGCGGGGGTGCTCATCGAGCGGGGCGACGGCTTCGTGCGCGCGGCCGGCCGGCCGAACCGCGGCGTCGACGTGGTCACCGAACCCCATCCGGGATTCCCCACCGACCTGCAGGCCCAGGTCACCGCCGTCCAGCTCACGGCGCCGGAGCTCAGCACCGTGACCGAGAAGGTCTACCCCCACCGCTTCATGCACGTCGCCGAACTCCAGCGCATGGGGGCCGACATCAGGCTGGAGGGCGCCGTGGCCACCATCCACGGCGGCCGCCCCCTGTCCGGCGCGCCCGTGATGGCCTCCGACCTGCGCGCTTCGGCCGCCCTGATCCTCGCGGGCCTGGCCGCGCAGGGAGAGACGTGGGTCCAGCGCCTGTACCACCTCGACCGCGGCTACGAGAAGTTCGAGGAGCGCCTCCGCTCGCTCGGCGCCGACATCGCGCGCCTGCCTCAGACGGAGATGCCCTCCTCGCTGCGTTCGGAAGACTGAGTTGCTTGCCAACCGCCCTCCGCGGGGGCACCTTGCGCCATGGCCCGCGCGCCCGAACCTTCCGATTCCTCCGGCAAGCAGGGCCTCGCCCGGACCGACCGCGCCCTGGACGCCGCGCTGCGGCCTCCGCGGCTCGACGACTTCGTCGGTCAGGCGCGCACGGTCGAGCGGCTCCGCGTGATGGTGGGCGCCGCCCGGCGCGAAGGACGTCCGCTCGACCACGTGCTGCTCCACGGACCGCCCGGCCTCGGCAAGACCACCCTCGCGCTCATCCTCGCCGAGGAGATGGGGCGTCCGCTCCGGCAGACCTCCGGCCCCGTCGTCGAGAAGGCCTCCGACCTCGCGGGCCTGCTCACCGGCCTCCAGGAGGGCGACCTGCTCTTCATCGACGAGATCCACCGGATCCCGAAGTCCGTCGAGGAGTTCCTCTACTCGGCGATGGAGGACTTCCGGATCGACATCATGATCGACCAGGGTCACAACGCGCGGAGCGTGCGGCTGGACCTGCCGCGCTTCACGCTCGTCGGCGCCACCACGCGCACGGGCCTGCTCACCGCGCCGCTGCGCAGCCGCTTCACCCTCCAGACGCGGCTCGACTACTACGACCGCGCGCAGCTCCTGACCATCGTGCGGCGCAACGCGGACCTGCTGCGGCTCGACCTCGACGAGGGCGGCGCGGCGGAGATCGCGCGGCGCGCCCGCGGCACGCCCCGCGTGGTCAACAACCTGCTCCGCTTCACCCGCGACTTCGCGCTGGAGAAGGCGGGAGGCCGGGCGGACGCCAAGGTCACCGCGGCGGCTCTCGAGCTGCTGGAGATCGACCGGGACGGCCTGGATGACATGGACCTGCGCATCCTGCGCGCCATCGCCGAGAAGCACCAGGGCGGGCCCGTCGGGCTCGGCAGCGTCGCGGCCGCGGTCGGCGAGGACGCCCACACGCTCGAGGAGGTCCACGAGCCCTACCTCGTGCAGGAAGGCTACGTGCTGCGCACGCCCCAGGGCCGGGTCCTCTCGGAAAAGGGGTGGCAGGCCGCGGGAATCTCTCCTCCGCCCGCCCAGGGCGGCCTGCTCTGACGCTGGACAAGCTCGGCCGCCGCCAGTTAGGGTCTCCCCCTTCATGGCTAAGAGATGGGTCATCAAGCTGGGTTCCGGCCTGCTCACGCGCAAGGACGGCAAGGTCGACCGCGCCCAGATCGGCCGCATCGCCGACCAGGTGGCCGCCCTCAGCCGCCGGGGGGTGCAGGTCGTGCTGGTCTCCTCCGGGGCCGTGGCCTCGGGCATGACCGCGATGGGCCTCTCCAAGCGCCCCAAGGAGGCGCGCGAACTCCAGGCCTGCGCCACGGTCGGCCAGCCGGAACTGATGTCCGAATACGGCCGGCGCCTGCGCCGGCACGGGCTCCTCGCGGCCCAGATGCTCCTGACGTACTGGGACCTCGACAGCCGCGGCTGCACCCGGAACGCCCGGGCCACCCTCGACCTCCTCCTCTCCCGCCGGCGCTTCGTGCCGATCATCAACGAGAACGACGCCATCGCCGACGAGGAGATCAGGGTCGGCGACAACGACCGCCTCTCGGCGCACGTCGCGGCGCTCGTCGGCGCGGACCTGCTCGTGATCCTTTCCGGCGTGGACGGCCTCATGACCCGCTCCGACGGCACCGGCCGCCTCATCCCCCGGGTCGCGCGGCTTGACGATTCCGTCCGCGCCCTGGCCGGCGGCGCGGGCTCCGAACGCAACGTCGGCGGAATGGTCACGAAGCTGCTCGCCGCGGAGATCGCGGCCGAAGGCGGCGTCGACACGATCATCGCCCGCGGCCGTCGCGAGAAGGTCCTGCTCGAACTCGC
>JBJTIX010000041.1:0-3644 GCA_046095205.1 Opitutia bacterium | reverse complement strand
ATCTGGGGCAACGGGCTTCCGCCCGTCCCCGGCGTCACCCGCTGACCTTCCGCCCCCATGTCCCACGCCGCCGCCCACGAGGCCCCCGACCCTGCGCTGATCGCCGAGGAGGCGCGCCGCTACCACCACTTCATCACGCTGGCCCTCTGGCTCGCCGTGGTGACGGGCGTGGAGATCGTGCTCATCTACCTGCCCCTGCCCGCCCTGGTGCTGCTCGCCACGCTCTCGCTGCTCTCCGCCGGCAAGTTCTTCGCGGTCATCCTCTGGTTCATGCACCTGATCTACGACAAGCGGCTGCTCTTCTGGCTCTTCCTGTCGGGGCTGGTGCTGGCGTTCGCCACGTTCGCGGGGATGATCGCCCTCTTCGACGTGAGCCGCGTCGACACCAAGTGGTTCGGCTGAGGCCGGTCCGCCGGCCCGCGTCGGCCGCATGAACGTCCCCCTCCACTGGCACACCGAGCCGCTCCTGCTGCTCACGGTGGTCGGCGCCTCGTGGGCCTACGCGCTCGCCACCGGTCCGTGGCGCTCCGTCTGCGCCCCGGCCCTCGCGTCCTTCCCGCGGGCCCGGGCCTGGCGCTTCCACCTCGGCGTCGCGGCCGCCTACGTCGCCGTCGGCTCGCCGCTCGACCAGCTGGGCGAGTCGTTCCTGTTCTGGGCCCACATGCTCCAGCACATGCTGCTCATCTACGTGGCCGCGCCCCTGGTCGTCAGCGGCCTGCCGCCCGAGATGGCGGACCCCTTCCTCCTCGCCCGCCCCCGCCTGCTGGCCGCGCTGCGCGCGCTCACCCATCCCGTGGCCGCGGGGGTCCTCTTCACCCTCGTCTTCTCGGTCTGGCACTTCCCCGAGTTCTACCAGGCCGCGCTCGGCGACAAGACGCTGCACGTGCTGGAGCACTGGTCCATGTTCCTCGCCGCCCTCCTCATGGTGTGGCCGCTCGTCTCGCCGTCGGCCGCGCTGCCCCGCCTCGCGCCCGGGACGACGATGCTCTACGCGTTCTGCCTGATGGTCGGCGACCTGCCCCTGTGGGGCGCCCTCATCTTCGGCGACCAGCCGGTCTACGAGGCCTACCGCCTCGCGCCCCGGGTCTCGGGCCTGTCCGCGATGGACGACATGATCATGGGCGCCGCGCTCATGAAGGGCTTCAACGAGTTCTTCTCGCTCGGCTTCATGACCTGGGCGTTCTTCACCTGGTACCGGCGCGACCGCTGAGCGGCCCTCAGCGCCGTGCGGCCCGCCCAAGCATCCAGGCCCCCGCGCAGGCGACGCCGAGCGCCGGCAGGCAGACCACCACCTCGGGCAGCAGGTCCGGATCCTTCACCCAGCCAGCGGCCGAGGTCAGAAGGTAGTAGGTCAGCGCGACGGCGAGCCCGAGTGCCGCGTTCACGAAGGTCTCCTTGCGGCCGACCCTGACGGCGAGCGGCACGGCCAGCAGCGCGAGGGCGAAGATGGAGAAGGCGCCGGCGAGGTGCGCCATGAGCTGGGTGCGGACGGCCGACTTCGAGGCCTCGACCTGCGCCGGTGTCGCGTCGCGCGGCAGGCCCCAGCCCCTCTCCGCGCCTTCCATCAGTTCCGAGGTGGTGAGCCAGCGCAGCTTGCGTTCGAAAACCCCGCCGACGGGGCCGCGCGCCTCGGGCAGGGCGAGGGAGGCCGTCTCGGCGGTGGCGAAGGAGGCCGGACGGGCGGGATTGTCGTCGCGCGAATCCATCCGCGCGCCCGAAAGCTCGATGCGCAGGGCCGTCCGTCCGTCCGCTCCGGTCTCCCGCACCAGGCGCGCCTCGCGGGCGTGGACGGTCTGCACGAGCCTGCCGCCGTCGTCGACCCGCCAGGCCCAGAAATCGTTGAGGACCTCGCCGGTGCGTCCGCCCGCGCGGATGACCAGGCCCTCGAAGCTGCGGTTGATCTGGCCGGGCACGATCACCGCGGCCGGGTTGTCGTTCGCGGCGCCCATCAGCAGCCGTCGGAACTCGGTGTTCGCCCACGGCGACACCTCGAGGTTGAGCCAGGCGCTCAGCAGCGCGAGCAGGCCCGCCAGGAACAGCGCGGGGCGCGCCGCCCGCGCGAGGCTGACGCCGCCCGCCTTCATCGCCGTGATCTCGCTCTGCGCGGAGAGGCGTCCGAAGGCCAGCAGGATGCCGGTCAGCACGCCGAGCGGCAGGGCGTACGGCAGCAGGCCGGGGATCAGCAGCAGGATGAGCTCCACGCCCTCCCATCCGTCGACCCGGCCTTCCGCGACGGCGCCCGCCACCTGCTTCAGCACGTTGCCCGCGGTCAGCAGGAACAGGAGCACGGCGGTCGAACCGCCGGCGGCGACGGCGGTCTCGGTCAGCACTAGGCGGTCCAGGATGCGCACCGCGTCATCCAACCTCCGGACCGTCCGCCTGTCGACGGCGAAAGGGCTAGGGCGCCTCGATCTCCACGCGGGAGGGAAGCCCGCCGGTCTCGATGCGCTCGATCTCGCCCGCGCGCAGCCAGCCCGTGCGGCCGTCGGAGGTGCGCACCCGCACGTGCCCGTTCAGCGTCCGTCCGGCGCGCACCATGTCGCCCTCGTCGAAGACGGACACCGACTCCCCCTCGGCCGTGGGCGTGAGGCGCAGCTGGGTCTCCGACCGGCGCACCACCGAGCGGTCGGCGCGGCTGACGGAGCCCCAGATGCCGGGAAGCGAGAGCAGGAGCGCCGTGACCGCCGCGAGCAGCGTCGTCTGGGCGGCGGTGCCCGGCTGCCGCCGCGCGATGCGCGGGATGAGCGCCGCGCCCACGGCGGACCAGAAGGCGACGGCGGCGGCGATCGCCCAGGCTCCGGCCGGCATGAGCGAGGCGTAGCGCTCGGGCCAGGTGGGCGACGGGCGCTTGGCGCCGCCGGCGTTCTGCGCGTGCCGCACGCCCGCCAGCGCCACGGGGTCCTCCGGGTCGATGATCAGCGCGCGCTCCCAGCACAGCACGGCGCGTCCCTTGTGCCCGAGCCGCCACTCGGCGTTGCCGAGCGCGGCGAGCAGCCCGGAGGTCACGCCCTCGTGCTGCGCGCGCTCCTCCCAGAGCCTGGCCGCCTCGGCGTATTCGCCGCGCGCGTAGGCCTCGGCGGCGGGATCGCCGGCGGCCGGCAGCAGGGCGGCGGCCGTGAGGAGGCAGAGCGTGGCGAGGAGGCGTCGCATCAGGCGCGGGTCAGTGCGGCGAGCAGGGCCTGGAGGATGTCGGCGTCGGCCTCGAGCTCGGGGAAGCTCGTGGCTCCGAACTTGATGCCGTCGGCCCGGAGGAAGGCGCGCGAGACCGCGCCCGGGTCGGCCGCGGGCAGCGCCCGCACGACGTCCCCCGCGGTGAGGGCGTCGGCCTCGGCGCGCAGCAGGAACGCGCAGCCCGCCCGGAGCCCGCGCACGGCGGCGCGCGCGAAGGCGTCCCAGTCGCCGCGCGCGCGTGCGGCCGCCGCCTCGCGCAGGGCGCGGGCCGCCGCGCGTCGGGCGCGCAGGCGGGGGATGAAGCGCGGGTTGCGGGCGAGGAACGCCGCCGCCGCGACGAAGGCCGCGCCGCCGGCGGAGACGGCCGCGAGGGCGGAGTTGGCGCGCCAGAATCCCGGGGCCGAGGCCACCGCGTGCAGCGGGGAGGGGCGAGCGCCGCCGGGGCCGGCGGCGGGGGCGAGCAGGCCGGCGAC
>JBJTIX010000040.1:0-5292 GCA_046095205.1 Opitutia bacterium | reverse complement strand
CGCGGCGCGCCGCGATGGAGTCGTTGGCCTTGGCGGCCTCGTAGGCCTTGACGAAGGAGTCGACCTGCTCGGAGGTCGGAGGCAGGCCGATGACGTCGTAGAACATGCGGCGCAGCAGGGCTTCGCCGTCGGCCGCGGGATTCGGCACGAGTCCGGAGGCCTCGAGCTTGGCGAGGATGAAGCGGTCGATCGGGGTGCGGGCCCAGGCCTCGTTCTTCACCGCGGGAGGGGCGACCTTGACGATGGGCTGGAAGGCCCAGTGCTTCTTGGCCTTGTCGGTCAGGCCGGTGAGCTTGTCGCCGGCGCCGGCGGGAGCCGGGGCGCCCATGGTGACCCACTGCTCGAGCAGGGCCACCTTGGCGTCGCCGATGTGCCCGCCGTTCTTCTTGGGCGGCATCGCGAGATCGGGGTCGTGATAGCGGACGGCGCGGATCAGGAGCGACCGGTCAAGGTTGCCGGGTACGACTGCCGGACCTTCTTCGCCGCCCTTCAGCATGCCGTCGAGGGAGTCCAGGATCAGGCTGCCCTTGGAAGAATTCTTGGCGATGGAGTGGCACTCGTAGCAGTGCTCGCTGAGGATCGGGCGGATCTTCTTCTCGAAGAACTCGAGCCCCTCGGCGGTCGGCGCCGGCGGCTTGGGGTCGTCGGCCGCGATGAGCGGGAGGGCCGCGGCGGCGAGAGCGCCGACGGCGAAGAGACGAATAGGGTTCATGACTTGCACGCGATTAAGGGGATTTGGCTGGAAAATATGTCGAGTTTGCTGGGTTAAGCAAGCGAAGTTGACCCGGCAAAAGGTCTGAAAAGCATAGGTTCAGCTTTCCGATGCGCGTCCTCATTGCCGTAGACAAGTTCAAGGGGGGTGCGACTTCCTCAGAAATAGCCCTGGCGATCGAAAAAGGGCTCAGAAAAAGCTTTGGTAAGGCGACTTTTGACATCTGCCCGCTGGCCGACGGCGGCGAGGGCACCATCGATGCCCTGGTGAGCGCAAAAGCCGGGAAAATAGCCAAAATACCCACAAAAAACGCCCTCGGTCTGTCGATCTCGGCTCCGATCGGGCTGCTCGACGATGGTCGTGTAGGGGTCATCGAAATGTCCGCCGCCTCAGGGCTGGCGATGATTCCTGAGAAAGAACGCAACCCTATGATTTCCAGCACCTTGGGAACTGGAATCCTGATGAAATCGGCAGCTGAAATGGGGTGCAAACGACTGCTCCTAGGCATCGGAGGAAGCGCCACGAACGACGGGGGGCTGGGGGTGGCTTTGGCTCTCGGATACCGGTTCAAGGGTTCGGACGGAAGCATGGTGACCGACCTGACCGGACTCCTCGATGCGACCGAGCTCCTGCCTCCGTCCGCGCCCTGGGCGCACGAGGTGATCGTCGCCTGCGACGTGGACAACCCCCTGCTCGGCCCGCGCGGCGCGACCCGCGTCTACGGACCTCAGAAGGGCGTGAAAGATTTCGCGTGGTTCGAATCCAGGCTCACGCGTCTGGCCGACCTCGCCGAAGGCTTGTGCGGACGGCGCCTCCGCGACGTGCCGGGCGCGGGCGCGGCGGGCGGACTCGGTTTCGGACTCATGGCCTTCGCGGGCGCGCGCCTGGAGTCGGGCTTCGAGCTGGTGGCCGCGTGCACCGGGCTCGAGGAACGCGTGCGTCGCGCGGACGTCGTCATCACGGGCGAAGGCCGGCTCGACCGGCAGACGCTCAGCGGCAAGGGTCCGGCAGGCGTCGCGCGGCTCGCACGCTCGCTCGGCCGGCGCGTGGTCGCCGTCGCGGGCTCGGCGGAGGATTCCGCGGAGGTCCGCGCGGCCTTCGACGCCACGGTGACGGCGAAGCCCGCGGCGATGGAGCTCGCCGAGGCGATGCGCCGCACGTGCGAGCTCGTCGAGGCCGCCGTCGCCGCGCGCGCCGGGGAGATCGTCGGGGGCCGCGGCTAGGCCATCACGCCCGCGGCCGCCCTGCCCTTGCCGTCGACCGTCGCGTAGAACGGACGCCCTTCGATGTCGAAGGCGGCCTTGGGGCTCACGCCCATCAGGGTGAAGATCGTCGCGTGCAGGTCCTCGACGGAGACGGGGTCCTTGATCGCGACCAGCGGACGCGCGTCGGCGGTGGCGCCGTGGACATGGCCGCGGCGCACGCCGCCGCCGAACATCATCACGCTCGTGCCACCGGTGAAATGCCGGTGCAGGCCGTAGTGGTCGGGGTTCTCGATGGTCGCGCCCCGGTTGAAGGCCTGGTCCTTGGCGGCGGAGCCCGGACGGCCCTCGATCATGGCGTCGCGGCTGAACTCGCTGGCGATGACCACGAGCGTGCGGTCGAGCAGGCCGCGCGCCTCGAGGTCACGGACGAGGCGGGCGATTGGGCGGTCGATCTCGCGGTGCATGCGGTCGACCGTCTCGTGACCCTTGCCGTGCGTGTCCCAGTGGAAGAAGGGCACGTACTCCGTGGTGACCTCGACGAAGCGGGCGCCGTTCTCGACCAGGCGCCGGGCGAGCAGGCAGCCGCGGCCGAAGCGCCCGGTGTCGTAATCCTGCTGGACCTCCTTGGGCTCGAGGGAAATGTCGAAGGCCGCGCGCTCCTTCGCGCTGAGCAGCCGGTAGGCGTTGTCCATCGCGCGCAGCATCGAGTTGCGCTGGTGGTCGCCCAGCAGGTCGCGCTCGGGCGCGGCGTCGACAAGGCGACGGAACTCGCGGTCGCGGTTCACGAACCTTCCGGGGTCCATGCCCTTCGGCGGGCGCACCGCGGCGGCGGCCTCCTCGGGGAAGGGAAGGTTCATCGGACCGAACTCGCCGCCGAAGAAGCCGGCGGTGGTGAAGGCCTTGAGCTCCTCGCTCTCGCCCACGCCCTCGAGGCGCTGGCCGATGTTGATGAAGGCCGGCATCACGGGGTTGCGCGGGCCGAGCACGCGGGCCATCCAGGCGCCGATGTGCGGACAGGCGACGGTCTGCGGCGGGACGTAGCCGGTGTGCCAGTGGAACTGGTGGCGGGAATGCAGGATGCTGCCGAGGTCCGGCTGGAAGGCGGACCGGATCAGCGTGCCGCGGTCCATCACGCCCGCGACGGACTCGAGGCCCTGGCAGATGCGCACGCCGTCGACCGCGGTGGGGATCGACGGGAAGGTGCTGAGCACCTGCGCGTAGTTCATCCCCTTCTCGTAGGGGGCGTAGCGCTTCGGATCGAAGGTCTCCGGCGCGGCCATGCCGCCGGCCAGCCAGATCAGGATGCAGGCGTCGGCCTTGGCGGGCAGACGCTGGGCCGACTCGGCGCCGAGCGCGCGGGGCGCGGAGAGGGAGAGCGTGGCGGCGCCGGCGGCGCCGAGCATGCGGAGGAACTCGCGCCGGGCGAGGGGCTCGGGCAGCGAGAGGTCGAGTTCGGGGGTGACGCGGCTCATCGGATCAGCGGATGGTCTGGAATTCAGGAAGCATGAAGACGGCCCAGAGCAAATCGGAGACGCCGGAAGCGGCGGGCGTCTCGCCCACCATGCCGGCGGCGACGGCGAGCTCGGCGGAGGAGGGCTCGCGGCACAGGGCCGAAAGGTAGACGTGGCGGGCCAGGGCGGCCGGCGAATCCCACCTGCGGCGCAGCAGGTTGGCCGCGCCGCGGTCGACGAGGTCGGCGAGCGCGGACCCGTTGGAGAGGTCGATGGCCTCAAGGGTGCTCAGCTCGTTGGGACGGGTGGAGACGATCTGCTCGCGGTTGGGCCGGCCCAGGGAACGCTGGAGCAGGTCGGCCTTGAGCAGGCCGGCGCGCGGCGTGAGGAGCGAGCCGCCCAGCGCGGCGGCCACCATCTGGTTCATCTTCGCCTCGGCCGAGGCCCAGGTGCCGGGCTGGTTGACCGCCGCGGAGGGCTGCCACTTGGCGTCCGCGGGGACGGAGCCGTCCCGCGCGAGGACCGCGGAGGTCCACTGCCACTGCGCGGAGGTGGCGACGACCTGCTCGGCCCCGGCGGTCTGCACATGGAGCTGGGCCCAGAAGGCGGCGGCGTTGGGCCGCGCGCCGGCGTTGCGGGCCAGCGCGACGATCTCGTTGCGGCCCTGGCGGATGCGGGCGGCGACGTCGGCGACCTGGGGGTCGGTCCAGTTGTCGCTGGCGGCGACGCGCACGCCGTTGATCCGGAGCTCGAACTCGTTGTCGCAGGCCGCCACGACGAACGCGCGCTTCACGGCGCCACGCACGTTGAACTCGCGCCGGAAGACGCGGGACTCCCCCGCCTCGGGCAGGCGCGCGCGCTGGCCGGTGAGGTCGTTGGACCAGATGGGCTGCGCGATGAGCCCCGTCGGCGGCTTCTCGCCGGCGGGCGCGCGCACGACGGCCGCGTCGATCTTGCCAGGGACGGTCCCGGTCACGCGCCAGACGGCGTCGACGAACTGCTCGGCGGTGAGCCGCTTGGCGCGGGGGCCGCGGTAGACGTAGGCGCCCTCGTCGGCGTCGGCGGCCAGCACCTCGGCGCGCGAACGGTAGGCCTCGGAGGTCGCGATGAAGGCCAGCACGGCGCGCAGGTCGTACTTCGATTCCACGAGGCGGTTGGCGAGCACGTCGAGGAGGTCCTGGCTCCAGGGCTCGGTCTGCATGGCGTCGACGGGATGCACGACGCCGCGCCCCATCAGGCGGTGCCAGAGGCGGTTCACGACGGTGCGCTGGAAACGGCCGTTCTGGGGATGGGTGAGCAGGCCGGCGAGCTGCCGCAGGCGCTCCTCGCGCGGCGCGGAGGGGTCCACCTGGCCGAGTTCGGGGAACGGCCACGCGGCGGAGGCGGTGCGGCCCGTGGGGACGTCGCATCGCACGAGCTCCATCGGCTTGGCGGAGTAGATGGCGGCCAGTCCGTAGGCGTCGCTGAGCTTCCAGCGGTCCACGAAGCTGTCGTGGCAGGACGCGCACTTCATGTTGATGCCGAGGAAGGCCTGCGAGACGCTCTGGGAGAACTGCAGCTGGGGCAGCTGCCCGGCGCTGACGGCGCCGCGCCACACGATGCCCTTGGAGAAGCCCTCGCTGTCGGGCGTGGGCGCGACGAGCTCGCGCACGAAGGCGTCGTAGGGCTTGTTGTTGACGAGCGCGGCGTAGAGCCAGCCCGTGATCTGCTTGCGGCCGCCGTCGATGTAGCCGGTGCCGGCGTAGTCGTTCCGCAGGAGGTCGTTCCAGAAGGACATCCAGTGGTCGGCGTAGTCGACGTCGCGGGACAGGAGGCGCCGCACGAGGCGCTCGCGCTTGTCCGGCGCGGAATCGGCCAGGAAGGCGGCGGTCTCCTCGGGGGTCGGGAGAAGCCCGATCAGGTCGAGATGGGCGCGGCGCAGGAA
>JBJTIX010000039.1:0-1729 GCA_046095205.1 Opitutia bacterium | reverse complement strand
GAATGGCCTTCTGGCGGTCGTCGAGCTTCTTGTGCGAGTCGGCCGGAGGCATACGCTCCTCCGGGTCCTCGGCGTCGAGGCGCAGGGAGAGTTCGCTCTCCTCGGGCTTGCCGGGCACGAAGGCCTCCTTGGCGATCGCGGCGTCCCTCAGGTCGAGGCGGAGCTTGGCCTTGCGGTGGCTGGCGTCCGGGCCGTGGCAGTAGAAGCAGTTCTCCGAGAGGATGGGGCGGACGTCTCGATTGAAGTCCACCTTGTCCGGGAGGGGTGCGGCGGAGGCGGCGAGGAAGAGGGACAGGAGGGGCATGGGGCTGGAAAGTAAGATGGGGGATGAATGATGGGGGTGAAGAATAAATGTGCTTAGCAGGGCCGGGCGCTTGAGCTGACCCGTTGGACCATCGGAACAGTTGACCCGTTGATCAGTTGGCCAGTTGGCAGGAAGAGAAGCATTCGGAGCCAGGGCTAGGGCTGGTGATCAGCCTGTTTGGGCCGACGACCCTTCGTCGACCGCCCCCGTACCCTAGGTAGGGTCGGCACTGCGTGCCGACCTAGCCGGCCGCCGCAGGCAGGGGCGTGGCTCCTCCGCGCCCTCCTTTGTCTCCATGTCTCTTCCCAGCCCCTGCCCGTGTCCATGTCCCCGTGTCACCGTGCCCACGTGCCCCCTGCGGCGCTTAGCGCCGCCCCCACGCCTCACCCCAGCACTGCCTTCACGACCTTGGCGGTCTCGACGCCGGTCAGACGGAAGTCGAGGCCCTGATGTCGGTAGGTGAAGCGTTCGTGGTCGACGCCCAGGAGGTGCAGCACGGTGGCATGCAGGTCGCGGACATGCACGGGGTCGGTGGCGACGTTGTAGCTGAAGTCGTCGGTCGCGCCGTGGGTGTGGCCCGCCTTCACGCCTCCGCCCGCCATCCACATGGTGAAGCACCGGGGGTGGTGGTCGCGTCCCGCCTCGGGGCTGTCCCATTTGCCCTGACCCGCCACGCCTCGTCCGAATTCTCCGCCCCAGATGACGAGGGTGTCGTCGAGGAGGCCGCGACGCTTGAGGTCGGTGACCAGGGCGGCGCTCGGCTGGTCGGTGTCGCGGCAGCGCGCGGTGCACCAGGAGGTCAGGCGGCTGTGATGGTCCCAGTCCGGATGGAACAGCTGGATGAAGCGCACGCCGCGCTCGATAAGCCGGCGCGCCAGGATGCAGTTGGCGGCATAGCTGCCCGGGCGGCGCGAATCGGGACCGTAGAGCTCGAAGACCTCCTCGGGCTCGTCGGAGAGGTCGGTGAGCTCGGGCACGCTGGCCTGCATGCGGAACGCCATCTCGTACTGGCGGATGCGCGTCGCGACCTCGGGGTCGCCGGTCCGCTCGAGGGTGGCGCGGTTGAGTTCGGCCAGGCCGTCGAGCATCTCGCGCCTGAGTCCGCGCGGCAGGCCCTCGGGGTCGCGGAGGTAGAGGACGGGGTCCTTCGCGCTGCGCAGCTTCACGCCCTGATGCCGGGAGGGAAGGAAGCCGCTGCCCCAGTAGTGGTCGTAGAGCGGCTGGTCGCTCGGCCGCTGCATGCGCGAGAGCAGCACGAGGTAGTCGGGTAGGTCGCGGTTCTCGCTGCCCAGTCCGTAGCTCGCCCATGCGCCCGCCATGACGCAGTTCCTGACCGGGAACCAGATCCCGGGACGGCCGAGCATGGGCGCATGGGCGAGCTACGGACTGGGCAGCGAGAACCGCGACCTACCCGACTACCTCGTG
>JBJTIX010000038.1:0-9653 GCA_046095205.1 Opitutia bacterium | reverse complement strand
TGCTGGACGAGATCTCGGCCGGCGGGGTGGGTGCCGGCCGAGATCTCGTCCAGCATGCGGCGGGTCAGGGAATGCTCGGCGAGGATGCGGCCGAGGAAGATGCGGCGCAGCTTGCGGTCGCTCACCATGCCGCCGTAGAGGCGCTTCATCGTGCGGTGGGCCGCGATGACGCTGGTCGAGGCGTTCTTGAGCATGTAGCGCAGCGGCGCCCAGTCGTCGTGATGCTTAACGATGAGCTCATGTCCCTTGGGATCCTCCTCCTTGAGCCGGGCGAGGGCCGAGCCGACACCATACCAGCCCGAGAGGTAGAAACGCGCCTGGCTCCAGGCGAAGACCCAGGGGATGGCCCGGAGGTCCTCCAGGGAGGCCGCGCCGGTGCGGCGGGAGGGTCGGGAGCCGATGCGGCTGGCCTCGATGACGTCGATCGGGGTCGCCTGACGGAAGAACTCGATGAACCGGGGGGTGCGGATGAGGTCCTGGTAGGCCTCGCGTGAGAACTCGGCCAGGCGGTCCATGACCTTGCCCTGGGCGACCTCGTTGCGGACGGCCACCTCGTGCAGGAGGGTGTTCTGAGTGACGCCGGCGGTGAGCAGCTCGAGGTTGTTCACCGCGGTGATGTGGTTGGCGTACTTCTTGGTGATGGTCTCGCCCTGCTCGGTGATGCGGAACTGTCCGTTGATGGTGCCCGAAGGCAGCGCGTCGATGAAACGGTGGGTGGGGCCCGCGCCTCGGGAGATGGTGCCGCCGCGGCCGTGGAAGAACACGATGCGCACGCCGTGCTTGGCTCCGATGCCCGCAAGGTTCTGCTGCGCCCGGTAGAGGTTCCAAAGGGAGGCGAGGATGCCGCCGTCCTTGTTGGAGTCGGAATACCCGATCATGACCTGCTGGACGAGCCCGTCGGTCAGCCCGGCGTCCCGGCGCGCCTCGAGGGTGCGACGGGTCATGGGGTGCGAGAGGAACTCGTCGAGGATCCCGGTGCTGCGCTCAAGGTCGCCGTTGGTCTCGAAGAGGGGCACGACCGGCAGGAGGCAGTGCGCATCCTCGGGGCCTCCCGCGGTGAGGCCGGCCTCGCGGGCGAGGAGGTAGACGGACAGGAGGTCGGACACCGACCGGGTCATGCTGACGATCAGGGAGCCGAGCCCGGCGGGCCCGTGGGTGGCCACGTGCTCGGACAGGCAACGGTAGCAGGCGATCACGGCATCGGCCTCGGCTCCGACGCTGACCTGCTCGCGCAGGAAGGGACGCGGGGACCTCAGTTCGGAATCCAGGAAGCCGAGCCGGCGGGACTCCTCCCACTGGGCGTAGTCGTGGTCGGACTGTCCGGCGGCCGCAAGCAGCTGGCCGATCGCACGGTCGTGGAAGGCGCTGTTCTGCCGGATGTCCAGGCAGGCCATGTGGAATCCGAAGACGCGGAGGAACCGGACGAGGGGGTCGATGTCCGAACGCGCGATGCGGCCCGCGCCCACCTCGATGAGGGTCTCGCGCAGGAACAGGAGGTCGGCCACGACACCCTCGGGGGTGGCGTGCTGTCCGGGCTGGATCGGCTGCCCGGCGTTCGGGACGCGGAGGCGGCAGAGGTTGACGTACTGACGCCAGGTCTCTCCGAGATTGCGGCGAAGCGCGGCCTCGCCGGCCTCGCCGTGCGCGGCGGCATGCTTTTCGACCTGTCGGATGAAGACGGGCGGAGGCTCCTGCAGGTGGTCTCCCAGCGAAAGGCGCTGCCCGAGCTGGTCGAGGCGCTCATGGCAGATGTTCAGGGCCGTGGAACGGAGCTGCTCGAGGGCGCCCTTGGTCACCTCGGCGGTCACCAGGGGGTGCCCGTCGCGGTCCCCGCCCACCCAGGTGCCGAGCGAGATGTGCGGCAGGGCGTCGGGATGCTCGATGCGGTCGGGCTCAAAACCGGCCTCCTCCCATGCCTGACGCAGACGGAGGTCCATGCTCACGACCGCGTCGGGGAACACCTTGGTCAGGAAATACAGGACGTTGCGCAGCTCGGACTGGACGTCGGGCTTCTGCTGATAGAACTCGCCGGTGCGCCAGAGGCGTTCAAGGGCGACTTTGATCTCCTCCCGGATGGCCCGCTGCTCGGCGGCGGTCCACATGTTGTTCTCGCGGCGGACCAGCAGCTTGTAGATCTCGCGGTGGATCTCGAGGACGGTCGCACGCTTGGCCTCAGTTGGGTGGGCGGTCAGGACGGGCTCGATGACGATGCGGGAGAGCCGCTTGGCGATCTGACGGTCGGTCAGCTCGGCCTCCTTGAGCTCCTTCAGCGCCCTGCCCCACGAACCGGGATCGGAGGCCAGACCGTTCCGGTCCTCGCGCAGGCGCTTGGACTGCGCGGAGGCGTTCTCCTCCACCATGTTGAGGAGCTGGAAGGCGATGGAGTATGCCTGCACGCCGCGGTAGGAGAAGATCTGCACGCCGCGCAGCTTCCGCTTGCCCATCCAGGGGAGCGTGCCGGCGATGTCCTTGTGGCCCAGCTGCTCCAGCACCTCGACGAAGCAGCCCATCATGAAAGCAAGGTCCTTGTCGACCTTGCGCAGGCCCTTGGCTAGATCCTTGCTGATGACGTTGGCCATGCGACGCGAGTCGTAGCACGGACGAGCGAAACGCCGCAACCGCAAACGGGTCGGCTTGCCATGCCCGCGATGACGCTTTTCGTCAGGGGTGCCATGGGTGCCGACAGGATCATCCTCCCCGACCTCTGGCAGCAGGATGCCCTGCGCTCCCTGCGGCTGGGCCGGGACGTGGTCCTGCAGGCCCCCACGGGCGCGGGCAAGACGCATGTCTTCGAACTGCTGGTCGAGGGCGGCCACCGGGGTCAGGCGGTCTACACGGTGCCCACCCGCGCCCTGGCCAACGACAAGCGGGCGGAATGGTCGGCCGCCGGCTGGGACGTCGGCATAGCCACGGGGGACCTGGCCGAGAATCTGGGAGCACCGGTCGTGGTGGCCACCCTGGAGACGCAGCGTCAGCGGTTCCTCGATGGGCGCGGTCCCGACCTGCTGGTGATCGACGAGTTCCAGATGCTGGCCGACCCCAGGCGCGGCTCATCCTACGAGACGGTGCTCGCCATGGCCGGCAAAGGGACGCAGCTGCTCCTCATGAGCGGCAGCGTGGGAAATCCCGCCGCCGTGGCCGACTGGCTCCGCGGACTGGGAAGAAAGGTGGACCTCATCGTGGAGACGGTCAGACCGGTCCCCCTCGAGGAGGCCTCGCTCGACGCGCTCGAGGTGGGCGAGGTTCCAGGCGCCCGTGGCTCGGTCGCAAGGGCGGTGATCAGGGCGGTGCTCGCCGACCTCGGACCTGTCCTCGTCTTCGCCCCGAGGCGCAAGGCAGCCGAACATCTTGCCGACGCCATCGCCGCGGGGCTTCCGCTCGGCTGCGGACCGGAGCTGTCGCCGTCCCAGCGGTCCCTCGCGGGCGACCGGCTGACCCGGCTCCTACGACAGGGTGTCGGGCTCCACCACAGCGGGCTGACCTACGCCCAGCGAGCCGAGCTGGTCGAGCCTTGGGCGAAGACCGGACGGCTCAAGGTGGTGGTGGCCACGACCGGCCTCGCCTCGGGCATCAATTTCTCGCTCAGGTCGGTGCTGGTCACGGACCGGCGGTACGTCTCCGAAAATGCTGAACGCGAAATACGGCCGGACGAACTTCTCCAGATGTTCGGCCGGGCCGGAAGACGCGGGCTGGATGAACGCGGCTACGCGCTCTGGACGGGGGACTCCCCCCGGCTGGGCGAAGCCAGGGCTCTCCAGCTAAGGCGCGCCGAAGGGCTGGACTGGCCGGCCTTCCTCTGCCTGATGCGGAAGTCCGACGACCCGGTCGGGGCGGCCGTCGGGTTCTCTCGCGCGCTCTTCACCAAGGAGCCGCCGAACCTCGCGCTGGATCGGCTGGAAGAGATGGAGGATCCGTCGACGACGGTGTCGGAAGGACCGCTGCGCCGGATCAGGGAGATCAAGGGCCTCGACGGCACCTGGCAGCGCGAGCGACCGACGGTGCGGACCCCGGTCTCACAGGCGCTCTACCGGGTGAAGGACGGCTGGCACCCCGCGACCTCGAAGCCGGACGCGATCCGCCACATCCAGCACGGCACCCCGTGCCGGCTCGATGACGGCACGGGCGCCCCGCTCTACGGACGCGCCGTCACGCTGGCCCACTTCCCCAAGGACAAGGATGCCTCGCGGCTCGTGCCGGCGGAGTGGCTGACGAAGGCCTTGCGCGGGCTCGACGGCGGACGCGAGCGTCGCCGCGACTGGCGGCTCGAATCGTTGGAATCCGAAATCCTCCCGTTGCTCCCGAAGCTCACCGACGGGGGCATGCCCTTCGGGCCGCCCTTCATCGGAAAGGACAGCGTGCGCATCATGCTGGACTACTCGAGGACGGTGATGGACGCGTTCCCCGACGCGTCCGGCGCCCCGCTGCTCAACCCGGAAAGGAGGGAGGTCGAGAAGCGCGACATCGTCCTGGCCGAAGCGCTCGGCGGCACGACGATGCGCGCCGCCCTCGCTGGCCGGCTCTGGCGACGGCTCGGCCTGATCGACCCGCAGGGACGTCCGACGCGGCGCGGGGAGGTCGCCTCGCTCTTCCTGCATGGCGACGGCCTGGCGGTCGCGGCGGCGCGGGAGGACGACGGATACGATGCGGAGGAGCTGGCCTGGGACCTCGCCGAACTTCGCGCAGGCGAGCGGCTCGGCGCCTCGGGCAGGATTTCCAGCCGTCTCGGCGCCCTCTGCCGGCTGACCTACCGGTCACTGACGGCCGAAGGCTACCTGCGCGACGGCCTGCCCGCGGGCTTCGGCGAGGGTTGCGCCGAAAGCCTGCGTGCCTACGCGCTGCACGGAAAACTGCCCCACCGCCCCGACGATGCGGACAGCGGGGACTACGAACGCGCCGCCCTGGAGTGGCGGAGCACGCTCAAGCTCATCGCGCAGGGCCCCGACCATCCCTGGACGCGCTGGCAGGCGCTGAAGCGCGCCGCCTACAACGTGCTGCTCTCGCTGGACGCCGCCGCCCGCCCCAAGGTCAGCGCTTCCTGACGGCCGCCGCGGCGGCCTTGGCCATCTCAGCGGCGCCGGCGGTGTTGGGATGTACGCGGTCCGGCAGCATCTCGGGATGCTTCTCCAGGGCCGCGTGCATGTCGATGACCCCGCAGCCGAGCTCCTTCGCGACGGCCTCGATGCGCGGGATCTCCTTCTGCACGTTCTCCTCATTGATGCCGAAGTTCCCCTGCCCCGGAACCGGACACGGGCGGCACAGGAACACCCTGGGCTTGGAAGGAAGGTCCAGGAAGGATTTCGCGAGGTCGCGGCAGTCCTTCGCGAACTCCCGCTCGTGCTTCCAGTTGTGGGGCTTGGTGTCGTTGGTGCCCAGCATGATGATCACCACGTCGGGCTGCATCTCCAGGGCGGCCCGGTACTTCTTCTCGTTCCAGTAGGGGAAGTCGCCCTTGCGCAGAAGCGTGCGGGCGCTCACGCCGAAGTTGCCCACGACGTAGCCGTCGCCGAGCAGGGCCTGGAGCTGGGAAGGATAAGATTTGCCCGACTGCGCGCCCACACCCTGGGTGATGCTGTCGCCGACGCAGGCGATTTTGACGGGTTGTGCGGCGCGGGCGGGCATGGCGAGAAGGAGAAGAAGCAGCGCGAAAAGACGGGGCATGCCCCTGAATAGCCCAAACGGGCGGGTTTTTCCAAGGTCTTTGCAGGATTTTGGCTCGCAGGGAACCCCCGCCGCATCAGAGTGGCCGGACAGTCGTACACGCGCGTTCGCACGGAGCAATCCGTGAGGAAAGTCCGGACACCACAGGGCAGGATTCCCGTCGCAAGCCGGGGCACGACGAAAGTCGTGACGGAAAGTGCCACAGAGAAGAGACCGCCCCGCAAGGGGTAAGGGTGAAAAGGTGGGGTAAGAGCCCACCGCTCCGAGGGCGACCGAGGAGGCAGGGTAAACCCAATCCGGTGCAAGACAAACAGGGTCCGTCATCAGGCCGCCCGCCAAGGACCCGGGTTGTCGCACCGCCGCAAGGCGGGTCCGCAAGGTCAGAGAAATGGACGCGCAGGGGGTCGGTGAGAGCCGCCCCGGACAGAATCCGGCTTACAGTGGACGACTCCAAAGACGAAGGGCCGGGCGGAAACGCCCGGCCCTTCCCCTTCGCCCTGGAACGATCAGCGCTGTCCGATCGCGACGTAGGCGCGCGGGGTGGCGCCGACGTAGATCTGACGGGGGCGGTGGATCTTCTGCTTCGGGTTCTCGGCGATCTCCTTCCAGTGGGAGATCCAGCCCGGCATGCGCCCGATGGCGAAGATGACCGTGAACATCTCGGTCGGGATGCCGATGGCCTTGAGGATGATGCCGGAGTAGAAGTCGACGTTCGGGTAGAGGTTGCGCTGCTTGAAGTACGGGTCGTTGAGCGCGGCCTCCTCGAGGCGCATGGCGATGGCCAGCAGCGGATCGTTGATGCCGAGCACCTTGAGGACCTTGTCGCACTGGGCCTTGATGATCTTGGCGCGGGGGTCGTAGTTCTTGTAGACGCGGTGCCCGAAGCCCATCAGGCGGACGTTCTTGGTCTTGTCCTTGGCGTCCGCGATGAACTTGGAGCCGTCGTCGCCCGAGGCGTGGATCTCCTGGAGCATCTCGATGACCGCCTGGTTGGCGCCTCCGTGCAGCGGACCCCAGAGGGCGCACACGCCGGCGGAGACGGAGGGGAAGAGGTTGGCTCCGCCCGAGGCGACCATGCGCACGGTCGAGGTGGAGCAGTTCTGCTCGTGGTCGGCGTGCAGCAGCAGGATCAGGTCCAGGGCCCGGGCGATCTCGGTATGCACCTGGTAGTCGGCGTTGGGCTGGGAGAAGAGGAGGTGCAGGAAGTTGGAGCAGTAATCGAGGCCGGGCTTGGGATAGACGGGGGGCTCGCCCTCCTTGGATCGGTGGGCCAGGGCGGCCAGGGTGCGCACCTTGGAGATGAGCACGGCGGCGGTCTCGTCGAAGTGGGCGAGGTCGCTGGCACGGTCGTTGGTGCCGAGCTCGGGGTAGTAGCAGCCGAGTGTGTTGAGGGTGGCGGAGAGGACGGCCATCGGGTGCGCGTTGCCCGGGAATCCGCTCAGGGCGATGCGCAGGCCCTCGTGAATCTGGGAGTTATCGAGGATGCGCGCCTTGAAGGCGGTCAGCTGAGCGGCGGTGGGCAGTGAGCCGTAGATCAGCAGGTAGGCGGTCTCGATGAAGTTGGACTTCTCGGCCAGGTCCTCGATGGCGTATCCGCGGTAGCGGAGCACGCCCTTCTCGCCGTCGATGAAGGTGACCTTGGATTCGCAGGCGCCGGTGTTCGCGTAGCCGTCGTCGAAGGTGATGTAGCCCGTGTCGTCGCGGAGCTTGCGGACATCGATGCCGCGCTCGTTCTCGGAACCGACGACGATGGGGAGGGAGATCTCCTTGTCGTCCAGCTTGAGGGTCGCGTTCTTCTGGGGCGCTTGGGGCTCTTTCATGGCGGGGGGTTCCGCCAGGACGCAGGGCAATCCTCAGCGGACGGCCAAGGTCACGAAATTCCGGTACAGTTGCAAGCCTTTGGCCTGACTTTTCTCGGGATGGAACTGCACCGCATGCACCCTGCCCTTCCTGACGCCGCTCACGAAGCGGCCGTCATAGTCGGTCTCGCACCAGACGAGCGACGGTTCGGTGTCCTTCACCCGGTAGCTGTGGACGAAATAGAAGGGCTCCCCCGCGGCGCGCAGGCCCTCGGTCAGGGGGGCGCCGGGACGGAATACGGCCTCGTTCCACCCCATGTGGGGGATGCGCAGGCCGGGCCGTGAGGTGAAACGGACGACCTGCCCCGGGAAGATGCCGAGGCCTCGGCGGTCGGATTCCTCCGATCGCTCGAAGAGGGCCTGCAGTCCGAGGCAGATTCCGAGGAAGGGCCGGTCGTCCCGGATCCAGCCGCGAAGGAAATCGTCGAAGCCCGTCCGAGCGAGGCAGTCCATGCAGTCGGGTATGGCGCCCTGCCCCGGGAAGACGACCGCATCGGCCGCCCCGGCCTCCGCGGGACGCGAGGCGAGGAAGGGGTCGGCGCCGGCGGCGGACAGGGCGCGGCTGACGCTGCGCAGGTTGCCCATGCCGTAGTCGATGACGGCCACGCGCGGGCGGCGCTGTGCGGCGCTTCCGCTCACGTCAGGCCAGGGTGCCCTTGGTGCTCGGCACCCTGCCCCCCTGGCGGGGATCCGTCTCGACGGCCTGACGGAGGGCGCGCGCGAAGGCCTTGAAGAGCGCCTCGGCGACGTGGTGCGGCTCCTCGCCGTACTCGAGCTTGAGGTGCAGGTTGCAACCGAGGGAGTTGGCCAGGCCCTGGAAGAACTCGCGCACGAGGGCGATGTTGAAGTCCTTCACCATGTAGTTGGTGACCTCCGCCTGGTAGACGAGCATGGGGCGGTTGCTGAGGTCCACGGCGCAGCGCGCCAGGGTCTCGTCCATCGGCAGGATGAAGAATCCGTAACGGCGGATGCCGGCCTTGTCGCCGAGGGCCTGCTTGATCGCCTGCCCCAGCACGATGCCGACGTCCTCGACGGTGTGGTGGTAGTCGACGTCGGTGTCGCCGTCGGCCCTGACCTTGAGGTCGATCATCGAGTGGCGGGCCAGCAGGGTCAGCATGTGGTCGAAGAAGGCCACGCCGGTGGCGATTTCGGACGCACCGGTGCCGTCCAGATCCACCTCGAGGGTGATCTTGGTCTCCGCGGTGTCGCGGCGGATGCTGGCTTTGCGTGCCCCTGCGCTCATGGGCACAAAATCCCAGCGGCGGCTCCGGATGTCAACCCTCCGCCGTCCAGTCGCGGGCCGCCGCAAGGAAGGAATCGGCCTCGGCGTCGGTGCCCACGCTCACCCGGAGGCAGCGCTCGGTCAGCGGATGGGCCGGGAACCGACGCACGAGGATGCGGCGGGACCTCAGGAAGTCGAAGGCGCGTTCGGATGTCTCGCGCGAAGGGCGATGGCGGGAGGAGCGCGGCTCGGTCAGGACGAAGTTGCCGTACGGCTCGACGCAGGCCCAGCCGAGGGTCCTGAGCGCGGAAACCATCCGGGCGCGGGTCGACTTTACGGAGGCGACGTTGCGCGCAAGCCATGCGGTGTCGAGCAGCGCCGCGGCCGCCGCCGCCTGCGCGACGCGGTCGAGGTTGTAGCTGTCGCGCACACGATGCAGCACTGAGGCCACGCCCGCGGGGCAGAGCGCGTAGCCGGCACGCATGCCGGCCAGGGCATGCCCCTTGGAAAGGGTCCGCGTGACCACGACGTTGGAGAGGGCCCGCGCGAGGTCGACGCAGTCGCCGTCGGAGAAGGCGGCATAGGCCTCGTCCACGATGAGCAGCCCCGGGAACGCCGCGGCGAACTCCGCCACGCGCTCGGGGGTGAACCGCACGCCAAGCGGGGCGTTGGGGTTGGTCAGGAAGAACAGGGAGGCGCCGCACCGGGAGGCGGCCGCAAGGTCGAAGGACAGGTCGTCCGACACCGGCACCCTGACGGTTTCCGCGCCCTGCGCCGCGGCCAGCACGGGATAGAGCGAATAGCTGGGATCCAGCATGCCGACCGCACGGCCGGGCCCGGCGTAGGGCGCGGAAACCGTCAGGGTGCCGGTGTCGGACGACCTGTCCTTCGACCTTGCGGCCGCCTCCCGGTGC
>JBJTIX010000037.1:0-4848 GCA_046095205.1 Opitutia bacterium | reverse complement strand
GGGCGGCGTTGCCCGTGACGGCCAGGATGCCGCCCGTGACGTCGATGATCGAGCCGGAGCCGCCGAAGGTGTTCGTGCCGGTGAGGTCCAGGGTTCCGGATCCAGACAGCGTGAAGACCGTCGCCGAGGAGCCGGTGGCGCCTCCGCTGATGTTGCCGGTGAGCCGGAGGCCGGAAAGGGTGTTGGAATTGCTGGCGGTCGAGACGTTGAAGACGGGCGCGGCGCCATTGACCGTAGCGGCAAGGGCGAAGCTGTCGGAAACGCGCAGCTGATACTGGTTGTTGTTCGTGACCGAAAGGCCGCCGTTGATCTGGTCGGTGAGGGACGCGGGCGCGATGACCTTGTTGATGGCCTGGTTCCAGAGGGCGCCCGTGCCCGCGCGGCCGACGATGATCGACGCGGGCTGGGAAAGGCCGGTGACGGCCCCGATGGCGATCACGTCATCCTGCACGTCGCCGTCGCCATCATGCAGGATGCCGAGCGTCCCGCCGCCGCTCAGCGTGGTGGCCACGCTGCTCGAGATGCCGGTGTAGTTGAGGGTAAGGTTGCCCAGGCCGGACTTGCTGATGCTGCTGATGCTCGCCGCGTTGGTCAGCCGACCGGCCAGCGCCACGGTGAGGAAGGGGTTGTCGATGCTGACCGCAAGGGCGTCGCTGGGCGGAGTGATGGCGCCACCCACCGTGAGCGTGACGTTGGTTCCCACGTTCGTGTTCGAGAACGTGGGCGTACCGACGAAGGTCACCGGATTGTAGAAAGTGCGGCTGGCGTTGTCGACCAGCAGGCGGGTGCCCGCGGCCATGGTCAGGGTGCCGGCCCCGACCGGACCGGTCACGACCGCCGCGCCCGTGCCGGCCGCGATGCCCGTGCCGGCCGCCCCGATGATCAGGCCTCCGCCGCTTACGGTCATGCCTCCGCTGAACGTACTGGAGGCGGAGGAGAGCTGCATCAGCCCGTCGCCCGTCTTGGTCACGGAGGCGCCGACGCCGCTGATCAGGGAGGCGACGCTGAGCGTGGGATGGATGTCGGTGTAGGTCGTTCCTCCGACGGCCACGGGAGCGACCGAGAACGTGTTGGCCCCGGAGGCCAGAGCGAGGGTGCCGCCCGTGATGGTCGCGGGAGCGGCCGCATTGCTGGAGGTGGCCGTGACCGGGCTGGATCCGGTGAGGGCGAGGATTCCGGTCACCGTCAGCGTCGGGCCGGCGGTGCCGCCATTGGCGTCGAATGCGATGGAGCGAAGCGTCTGATTCACGCTCGCCGAGAAGGTCAGGACAGAGGCCCCGCGCATCGTCAGGTCCGTGTCGGCCGCGATGGCGTTGCTTGCCGTCAGATTGACCGTCGGACCGCCGCCGGTCACGCCGCCATTGATGGTCAGTCCTCCGGATGGAATGACCACGTCTCCGGGCGTGGTCGGGCTGATGTTGGTCGTGCCGCGGTTGATGAAGGTCCCGAGGCCGTAGGTGTTCGGCGCCGTCAGGGTCAGGGTTCCAGGACCGTCCTTGATCAGCCTTGTGGCGCCTTGGATCACGGAATTGATCGTGAGCGTGCTCTGCGAACTGTAAGCGACGAGGTCGCCCAGGCCGCTGGTGAGCACGCCGCGCACGGCCGTGGTGCCGATGGCGGAACTGGCGTTTTCGTTGCTCCTCAGCAGGCCTCCGAGCTCGAGGTTGAGCACGTCGCCCGCATTGGTGAAAAGGATGTCATTGGAGACCGTCCCGGCCAGACGCAGGACGGCGGCATTGGTGGTGCCGCCCGCAAGGGTGGTCTGGGTCGCGACGAGGGCCGGGATCTGCCAAAGCATGCCGGTTCCGGAAGCGCCGTCATAACCGACGAACCCGCCCTGCCCCACCACGCCCACGCCCAGACCTGTGCTGTAAGCCGCAAAGTCGGTCTGGTTGGCAATCGCCCAGGCGCCGATGATGCCGCCGTTGGAGGTGCCCGGAGGCGCGGCAAAGACGATGCGCGCGTTGTTACCGGGCTGGCCCAGGTTCGTTCCGGTGAAATTGACGGTGGCGCCGGCCTGCCGAGAAAGACTGGCGAAAGCGAGGTCTACCGAAGTGAACGTGCCTCCACCCGTCGTGGCCGTGATGGTGTTCGCGCCCTGGCTGAGAGTGACGGCGCCGAAGGTCTCCGTGGCCGCAGTGGAAAGACGCCCGGTGTAGTTGATCGTGCCCCCGCGCAGGGTGATCGGTATGGCATCGCCGATGCGGTTGTTGTTCTGCGTCTGGAGGCCGGAGTTGTTGCTGATCGAAAGCGTGGCCTGATTGATGTCGATGGATGACGTGTTCAGCAACGACGCGTCATTTTCAAGCAGGATGGTTCCGCCGAGGATCGTGGTGGAGCCGGAGTAGGTCTGAGCCTGCTCCAATGTGAAGGTGGTGGTGGTGGTGGAGGTGCTTCCGGTACGGACCAGGCTGAGCCCGGTGCCGGTCAAGGTTCCGCTCCATGTAGTGGAGACGGGACCGAGGACGAGCATCCCTCCAGCTCCGGTCACGGTTCCGCCGGTTCCGGGAAGCGCACCGGGTGAACTCATCCCGCTGGGCAGATACTGGACGGTCCCGTTCAGGTCGATGGTTCCACCCGCATCGACGTTGAAGAGGGCTCCGCTGCCGGGGAACACGGTGTTGTTCCCGCCGTTGAGGACGAGGGTGCCCCCCGTGACGTTCGTCGTGCTGTTGTACCACTGCCTGGCGGAGAGATTGAGGGCGCCCCCCAGCGCCTTCATCAGGCTGCCTCCGGAAGTTATGGCTCCGGTGACGTCGAGGGTGGAGCCGGCGGGCACCTGGATGAACGCGTTGCTTCCGAGGTTCAGGCGCGGGACGGCCAGCACATGCGTCACTCCGCCCGTCGAAATGATGCCTCCTGAGGTGACGGTCAGCGTGGCGTCGCCGACACCGGATTGTAAGCCGAGCGCACGGGCCGTGACATCGGTCAGGGTGACGGCGTTGATCGTCCGGGAGAAACGGAGATCATCGGTGCCGAAGGCCGCATTGATCTTGTAAGTGGCGGTGGTCAGGCCGGCGTTGAGGTCCGCACCGGAGGCGTAGCCGCTGAAAGCCGAGACCGCAGTCGCGTTGGCCATCGTCGCGAAATCCTCGCCGCCGAGGAAGAAGCGCGGGTGCAGGCCGTTGGTCAGCGTCGGGGCTGTCGTGAAGATCACCGAGTTGGCGCCGACGCCCGAGAGGTCCAGACTGGAACCGCTGTTGGCGAAATTGACCGACGCGAAAGTCAGACTGGAGCCTGAACCTGAGATCGTGATGGCACCGTCGATGGAATTGACGGTCAGGGCGCCGGTGACCTCCGTCGTGGCGTTCCCGACGATGTCAAGCGTCCCTCCCGTCATGGTGAACGTGCCCGTGTTGAAAAGCCGGTCGTTGTTGTTCGTCGTTCCGTTATCGAGCCGGAGCACGCCCCCCGCGGCGACCGCGACGCCGCCCGCCGTCCAGGCGCCGCCGGCGCCGCTGAGGGTGGTGGTGCCGCGGTTGGCGGTCAGGGCGCCGGTCGCGACGTTGGCCGCCGTGAGGAAGGTGGTGCCCGTGCCGGACATCGTGAAAGCGTTGGCACCGGTGCCGGCATTGTAGACGCCGCTGACACGCGTGGTGCCGGAACCGAAGACCGTCAGCGTGGAGACGGCGGTGTTTGTGATGCCGCCGGACAAGATGAGCTCAGCCCCGCCCGTGAGCTCGTTCTGCAGGGAGCGGCTCGCGCCCATGCCGACGACGCCGCTGAACTCAATGGACTTGGATCCGTCGACCTTCGGCGGGGAGCCACCGATGGTGACGGGATTGGGGATTGCGCTGGCTCCGCTGAGATTGGTGACCGAAGACCCGGCGCGCAGGATGCCGCCGCTGAAAGTGAACGTGCCGGAGGCAGCGCCGAGCGGCCCGCTTGACTTATCGAGAATCAGGATGCCATCAGTGAGCGTGAGGCCTCCGCTGAAGGTATTGGCGGCTCCCGATGTGGTGAAGGTTGCGTCAGGATGGATGGCGATGTTCCAGGCAATCTTACCTCCGAGGGCGGCATTTTCGCCGATGGCTCCGTTCCAGACCGTGGAACCGTATCCGCGCACGCTTATGGTCTGAGTGGCGGCTGAACTTGCATTCTCAAGATTGGCGAAGCCGTTGTTTACGGTGAGAAGGGCGCCGTTTTCGAGATTGTTGCTAATCGTCCAGCCGGTGTTTCCCGCAGCTTTCTGGACGTTACCGAGCGTGATTGCATTCTGACCCGCAAACACGGATGTCGAGTTAGTGGTGGAGAACAACGTGTTGGTGGTCAATGCCCCGCCAAACGCGAAAATGGCGGCGTTGTTAACGATAATCGAGGATGCCGTCCCGATGCCGTTGGCGGTCAGCCCCAAGTTCCCTCCGTTGGCCGTGATGCTACCCGTGAAGGTGTTGGCGGAGGACGGGTTGAGGATCCAGGTTCCGCCGTCATTCTTTGCGACGTTGAGCGTAGGCGTATTGGTACCAGTGCTGTTAGTCAGCACAGCGTTCATCTGGTTGCTTTCCGTACTGGCCCCACGGAGATCCAACGTGATGAACCGACTTGCGGCGCCCGCGCGCACGGAGTTTGTGAAAGTTCCGGGCGCCCAGATCAGCGGACCTGAGCCGTCGGCCACCACACGATACAGCCGGGTGGTGGAACCATGATCAGCGCTGCTCGTGAGCGTCAGATTCCTAGTGGCCGTTTCACCGGTTCCGACGTAGACAATCGGATTGAGATCGCTGTCCCCAGGATTGAAGATGAAAGCGCCCGTAGCGCCGGTGCCGGAACCGAGAGAACTGGCGGCACCGCCGCCCCCGATGGATGTGACGATGACATTGCCACTCGTCACCGTGGTCGTCCCCGTGT
>JBJTIX010000036.1:0-8669 GCA_046095205.1 Opitutia bacterium | reverse complement strand
CGCTCGGCGGCATCACGCCCCGCACGGCGGAGAAGGCCCGCGAGCTCGGCTTCGACGGCATCGGCTTCATCGGGTCGGTCTGGCGCCAGGAGGATCCGGTCCGCGCCCCCGAGCGCGAGGCGCGCCTGCTCGGCATGGCCGAACGCGCCGCCGTCGCAGGTCAGGAACTGGAGCCGCGGGAGCACGGCTCAGCGGGCGCGGCGCAACCGGCGCGCCTCGCGTCCGCACCAGGCGCGCTCGAGCTCGATGAAGGCGCGGACCGGATCCTCCTGGCGCCAGACCGACCCGATGAAGCCGATGCCGTCGAAGCCGAGCTCGCGGGCCTTCTCCGCCGTGCGGGGCGTGATGCCGCCGAGCGCGTAGGCGGGGCAGCCGCCCTCGGACTTCCAGCGCTGCACGATCACCTGGTACTCGCGCGTCGTGCGCCGCGGACGATGGTCGCGCTTGGAGACCGACTCGAACACCGGCGCGAGGAACACGTAGCGGCAGGCGCGGTCGGCCTGGCGGAGCTCGTCGTAGGAATGGCACTTGGCCGAGAGCACGCCCTCCCGGGGCCAGCGGCGCGGGGCGCGCTGGCCGGCGCGCAGCTGGTAGCCGCCGAGGCCCAGGGCGAGCGCCAGGTCGGGGTGGTCCTCGAGCACGATGCGGGGGCGGAAGCCCTCGGGCAGCGCGCGGATGAAGCGCTCGTAGTCGCGGGCCTGCCAGTCGCGGCGGGCCTGCACGTGGAGACGGGAGAGCCCGGCGTCGAGCAGGCGGCGGACCGACTTCACGTCCCAGCTTCCGTCATTGGGCGTGAAGAGCACGAGGTTGTCCGGAGCCGGATCCTCGGGCTCGGAGACGAAGAGACCCTTGATGAAGCGCAGCATCGGTCAGCCTCCCTGGGCGGCGCGGATGACGACGACCGAGCAGCCGTCGGAGAGGGCGCGCTCGGACCAGCGCGAACGGGGTACCACCTGGCCGTCGACGGCGGCGGCGACCGCCGCCTGTTCGGCCACGCCGAGCTCGCGCAGCAGCCCCTCGAGGGTGGGCGAGGCGGTGTCCCTCGGTTCGTCGTTCACGGTCACTCGCATCAGCGGATGGATGGCGCAAAGTGGGAGGGGGCGGTGCGGTGGCAAGCGGAGGTTTGGGGTTGCGGGCGGGTCCGCCCCGTCTTCCCTCCCCTTCATGCGTTTACACGGACTTTTCGCCCTCTGCGCGGTCCTGCTCGCCGCCGGCTGCTCCGACCGTTCGGCCGGACCCGCCGCGACGTCGCCCGGCGCCGCCCCCTCTCCCATGAAAGAAACTCCCTCCGAGGCGCCCCGCGCCATCATCCGCACCACCGCCGGCGACATGACCGTCGAGTTCTGGCCCGACGTCGCCCCGCGCACGGTGGACAACTTCCTCAAGCTCTCCCGGGAGGGCTTCTACGAAGGCACCTGCTTCCACCGCATCATCAAGGGCTTCATGATCCAGGGCGGCTGCCCCAACTCCAAGCGCGGCTCGCGCGGACAGCCCGGCACCGGCGGCCCCGGCTACCAGATCAAGGCCGAGTTCAACAACCGCTCGCACGTGCGCGGCGTGCTCTCGATGGCCCGCTCTTCGGACCCGGACAGCGCCGGCAGCCAGTTCTTCATCTGCCACGGCCCGGCGCCGTTCCTGAACAACAAGTACACCGCCTTCGGCAAGCTCGTCGAGGGAGCGGAGGTGCTCGACAAGATCGCCGCCGTGCCCTGCGTCGGCCCCGAGGAATCGACCCCCACCGAGCGGATCGACATCCTCAAGGTCGAGATTCTGGGGGGCAAGTGAGCCCTCATAGCGCTTTACACGCACCCGCCGCCCCGCCAGCATCCTCCTTCCACCCCGAAAACAACATGCGTCTACTCACCCTCGCAGCCCTCCCCGCCCTCGCCGCCTCCGCGCACGCCCTGACCCTCGACGTCCAGGGCGGCTTCGGCAAGGCCTCCCACTTCGACAACGACGGCACCTACGCCGTCTCCCTCGGCACCGCCATCAACGACGAGCTGTCCATCGGCGTCACCTACCTCCACGCCAACCTGGACACCCAGGGCGACGCCATCTTCGGCGACGTGAACTCCAACCTCAAGGCGTACACGCTCGACCTGACCTACGACCTCAGCCGCGGCGGCCTCGGCACCTTCGTCGGCGTCGGCGCCGGCCAGGCCACGCTCGCCGGATCGGACATCGACAGCACCCAGAACGGCATCGAGGAGTTCTGCGCCGTGGTGTTCGTCGGAACCCGCTTCGAGATCTCCCAGAACGTCGACTTCACCCTGACCGCCCGCTACACCCGCGTGTTCGGCGTGTCAGAGAACGCCAACTTCGCCTCCAGCGAGCAGGACATCGGCCACTGGTCCGGTCTCGCCGGCCTCCGCTTCAAGTTCTGAGCGGAAGACCAGCGTGCAACAAGAAGGCCGCCCCACGGGCGGCCTTCCTTTTTGTCCGGACGGCGCGGTGATCAGCGGGCGAGCACGCCGACCTCCTTCATCCAGACCCCGAGCAGGTCCGTCCAGCGCTGGGCGGCCTCGCAGCGGTCCGTGGCGCCCCAGCCGTGTCCGCCCTTGGCCCACACGTGCACCTCGGCGCTGCCGCCGAGCGACTTGAGGTGGGCGGCCAACGCGGCGGAGCCCTCCGCGGGATACTTGTCGTCGGCGCTATGGGCGAAGAAGGCGGGCACGGGCTTGCCGGATCCGGCCGCGGGCACCACGCCCTCGGGCCCCTTGCGCAGCACGCTGTCGGGCTTGTCCTGCTCGAACAGGTAGGCGGGGTAGACCATGACCGCGAAGTCGGGGCGGGCGGCGCCGGCCTCGGCGGGCGCGTAGGCGACGCGGGCGGCGAGGTTGCCGCCGGCGGAGAAGCCGAGGATGCCGACCTTCGCCGGATCCGCGTTCCACTCCTTGGCGCGGGCGCGCGCGATCTCGAGCGCGCGGCGGGCGTCCATCACGGGCACGACCCAGGGCTTGTCCGGGCTGCGGCGCGGCACGCGATACTTGAGCACCACCGCGGCGGCGCCGAGCGCGTTGAGCCGCTGGGCGACCGCGACGCCCTCGTGCTCCTCGGCGAGGATGCCGTAGCCGCCGCCGGGACAGACGATGACGAGCGGCGCGCCGGAGCGGGCGGCGGGCCACGGGATCATCTCGGGCGCAAAGACGTCGGTGCGCCGGCCGTCCTTGACCGTGCCGCGCGGGTCCGCGCCGGGCTTCATCGTGAGCGTCTCGGCGGGGGCCGCGCCCTCCCAGACCCGGACGGGGTCAAGCGGGGCGGCGGCGAGCGGAAGGGAGAGGAGCAGGACGGGGAGCGCGGGGTTCATGGAAATCATTCATGGCGCAGGGCCTCGATCGGGTCGAGCCTTGCCGCCCGGAGGGCCGGATAGACCCCGGCCACCAGGCCGATCAGCACCGAGAAGCCGAGGCCCATGGCCATGATCTGCGGGTCGAGCATCGAGGCCGCGCTGGTCGGCACCGCGGCGGCCAGCACGAAGTTCATCAGCGTGACGATGCCCATGGAGACGCCGAGGCCGAGCACCCCGCCGACGAAGGAGACCACCGCCGCCTCGACCAGGAACTGGAGGAACAGGTCCGAGCCGCGGGCCCCGACGGCCTTGCGCACGCCGATCTCGCGGATGCGCTCGTTGATCGAGGCGAGCATGACGTTCATGATGCCGATGCCGCCGACGAACAGCGAGATGCCCGCCACCCCGCCGAGCGACAGCTTGAAGGCCGACTCCGTCCGGCGGAAGTCCTCGAGCGTCTGCTCGTTGGTCGTGATGCCGAAGTCGCGCAGGCCCTTGTGGGACTGCAGCAGCGCGCGCTCGGTCTGGTCGACCGCGTCCTGGAGCTGGGCCGGATCGCCCACGCGCAGCCCGAGCCCGCTCAGGCGGTCGCTGCCGAGGAACTTGGTGAGCGCGGTGGTCACGGGAATGTAGGCGCCGTAGTTGCGGTAGCGCCAGGAGCCGCCGGATCCGCCGCCGCCCGGCCCGCGCCCGCGGGCGGAGCTGATCTGGAAACCGGTGCCCTCGATGTTGTTGAGGACCCCGACGACCGTGTAGGCGCGGCCGCGGAGCTTGATCACGCGGCCGACGGGATCCTCGTTGGGCGTGAAGAGGTCGGCGGCCACGGCGGCGCCGAGCACCACGACGTCCGTCATGTTGTGGACGTCGAGGTCGCTGATGAAGCGCCCCTGGCCGGGATCCACCCAGCGCTTGGCGACGGGGAGGTAGTCGGCGGCGACGCCGGTGACGTAGGTGAGCGTCTCCTTGTCGTCGTTGGCCAGCTTCTCGAAGCCGACGCGGGCCTCGGGGGAGATGTTGGCGATGAGCGGCACCGTGGCGCGGATGCGGACCACGTCGCGCATGGTCAGGCCCTCGGAGAGCTCGGCGAGGTGCTCCTGCTCCCGGGGGAGCGGCTCGCGGTTGATCGTGATCTTCTCGATGCCGCCCATGGCGTCGACAAACTGGCGGAAGTTGCCGACCATGCCCTGGACGACGGTCACCATCGCCACCAGCGAGGCCACGCCGAGGATGATGCCCGACATCGAGAGGAGTGAGCGCACCTTGTTGGCGCGCAGCTCGCGGAGGCCGTTGATGACGGCGGGGCGCAGGCGGTCGAAGGTCCTCATCGGCGGCGGTCCTCCTGGACCTTGCCGGCCCGCATGGAGATGACCCGGCGGGCGCGCTCGGCCACCGAGAGGTCGTGCGTCACCAGCACGACGGTGATGCCCTCGCCGATGAGCGATCCGAGGAGGTCCAGCACGCGGTCGACGTTGCGGACGTCGAGGTTGCCGGTGGGCTCGTCGGCGAAGATGATGGCCGGCCGGCCGACGATGGCGCGGGCCACGGCCACGCGCTGACGTTCGCCGCCCGAGAGCTGGCCGGGGCGGTGCTCCAGCCGGTGGCCCATGCCCACGCGCTCGAGCGCGGCGCGGGCCGCCTCGGCGTTGCGCTCCGGATCGGAGTCCTCGCGGTAGGTCATCGGCAGCGCGACGTTCTCCAGCACCGTCAGGCGGGGCAGCAGGTTGAAGGCCTGGAAGACGAAGCCGACCCGGTTGGACCGGTACCAGGCGCAGCGGTCGGGCGGAAGCGCGGCGACCTCCTGCCCTTCGAAGAGGATGCTGCCGTCGGACGGCCGGTCCATGAAGCCGAGGATGTGCATCAGCGTCGACTTGCCGGAGCCGGAGGGGCCGAGGATCGCGACGAACTCGCCGGCCTCGAAGTCGAGGTCCACCCCGTCCAGCGCGTGGACGTCCTCGTCGCCCATGCGGTAGGTCTTGCGCAGTCCCCGGATGGAGATGAGGGACGCCATCTAGCGGTGCGACACGGAAGGACGGACCAGGCTGACGGTGTCGCCGACCGCGAGGCCCTCGCGGACCTGGGTCCAGGAGGCGTCGCTGAGGCCGAGCCGGACGACGCGGCGCTCCCAGGACTCCTCCGCGCCCTTGACGTACACGACGCGGTCGGGGCCCTCGATGAAGACCGCGGACACGGGCACGGCGACGCAGCCCTTCTCCCGCGCGACGAGCACGGAGACGTTGGCGCTGATGCCCGGACGCACGCCGTCGCCGGCCGGGAAGGAGACCTGGGTCGGGAAGACGCGCAGGTCCGGAACCTTGGTGTCGGCCGTGCCGAACGGCGTCATGAAGGAGATCTCGCCCTTCTTGCGGAGGTTGGGGATGGAGTCGAAGGTCACGGTGGCCTCGCGGCCGAGGGAGACGCGGGTGGCGGCGAACTCGTTCAGGTTGACGTCGACCCGCAGCGTGGAGGTGTCGGAGACGGTCATCAGCAGCGTCCCGTTGTTGATGGACTGGGCGCCGATGACGATCTGGCCCTCGACCACGGTGCAATCGGAGACCTGGCCGTCGTGCGGCGCGCGGATGACCGTGCGGCGGACGTTCTCCTCCGCCTTGTCGAGACGGGCCTGGGAGATGTCGCGCTGGAGCTTGGCCACCTCAAAGGCGGTGCGGTGGTCGAGCACCTCGCGCTCGGAGACGAAGCCCTTCTTGACGAGCACCTCGACGCGCCGGAGGTCGCGCTCGAGCCGTTCGAGGGTGAGGGTCTGGAGCTGGACGCCGCGGCGGGCCTCGGCCTCGTCGGCGTTGAAGAGCACGGGGTCGAGCACGGCGAGCACCTGGTCCTTCTTCACCATGTCGCCGGTCTGGACGTGGAGCTTGAGGATGGGGCTGCTGACCGGCGCGCGGATGGTGCTGTAGATGACGGCGCGGACGAAGCCGGAGGCGTCGACGGTCTCCTGGATGTCGCGGCGCTCGGCGCGGGCCTCGGCGACGGCGACGGCGGCGGGGCGGCGCGAGGGCTTGGAGAAGCCGGCCCAGGCGGCGTAGGCGGCGCCGGCCACGGCGGCGACGGCGAGGATGGTCTTGGCGGTCTTGTTCATCGGTTTTCTTCGGCGGGCGGAAGGGGGTCGGCGCGGCCGCCGTCGGCGAGGCGCAGCTCGACGTCGTCGAGGGTGAAGCCGTGGCGCGGCAGGATCGAGCCATCGAGGCGGGCGGTGCGCGCCGAGGCGAGGCGCGCGTCGAGGCGGGCCTGGATCCAGGCCAGCTGGGCGGCGTCGAGCGCGGCCTGGGACTGGATGACGCGGAGGAGGTCGGACTGCCCGACCTGGTAGCGTTCGCGCTCGCCCTCGTAGGACTGGCGCTGGAGCCGGAGGGCGGTGGCGGCGGCCTCGACCCGCGCGCGCGAGGACTCGAGGTCGCGCCAGGTGGCGCGCGCGTCGAAGATCAGGGCCTGCCTCACGTCGGCGAGGCGCAGCTCCGCCTGCCGGCGGGCCCTTTCGGCGAGGCGGCGGTTGGCCTCGGCCTGGCGGAGGCCGAGCGGCATGGAGAAGGTGAGCGACACCGAGTTGCCCCAGCCCTTCTCGCGCCGCCAGACGTCGTAGGCGTCGCCGAAGCCCGCGACGGGGTCGGCCGCGGTGGAGCCGGTGATGCCGAGGCTCAGGTCCGGATTGTCGTTCTGGCGCGCGCGGTCGACGAGCGCGTCGGCGGTCTCGACGTTGGAGAGCTCGATGGCCACGCCGAAGTCGAAGCCGGAGACCTGGGCGATCCACGGGCGGAATTCGGGAGGAGGCGGCACGGCGGCCTCCGGGAGCGGCTGCACGAGCAGCGCCCGGTCGACCTCCTCCGCGGCGCCGCGGCCGAGCAGGCGCCGCAGGCGCATCTCCGCGGCGTCGACGGACTGGCGGGCGTTGAGCACGGCGACCTTCTGGCTGGCGACGTCGGCCTCGGCCTGGAGCTGCTCGATCACGTTGGCGTCGCCCAGCTCGCGCTTGAGCTTCACCTGTTCGAGCAGGGACTCGGCGGAGCGCAGGCTGGACTCGCGCAGGGCGATGAGCGTGCGCGCGGCGGAGAGCGTCCAGTAGGCCGACTCGGCGTCGCGGATCAGGTCGAGCGCGGACGCGCGGAGCGCGAGCCGGCTGCGCCAGGCCGACTGGCGGGCGGTGATGAGCGGCGCGAGGTTCACCGCGCGCCATCCGCCGGCGAGCAGCGGCTGGGAGTAGGAGACGGTGGTCGCGAGGTCGTACTCGCTGGCGGCGCCCACGCCGCCCGTGCGGCTCCAGCCGCGGTTGGCCTGGGCCCCGACGGTCAGCGTGCCTCCCCAGCCGAAGCGACGTCCGACCGAAAGGGAGGTGTCGGCGGTGCGCACGGTGGTGACGGCCAGCGGCGCGCGCGAGCCGGCGGTGCCGGCGGTCCAGCCGAGCACGGAGTCGAAGGCGGAATCCGCGACCTCGACCGAATCGATGGAGCGGAGGGCCGTGAGGCGGTCGACGGCCACCCCGAAGTTGTTGGCCAGGGCGCGGTCGACGGCCTCGGAAAGGGTCAGGGCCGGCTCCGAGGCCGGGGCGACCAGCTGGACCACGGGCCCCTGCAGACCGGCCCCCGGGAGGGAGGCGGCCGCGACAAGGAACGCGGACAGCAGGGGGCGCATGCGGGGTGATACCCTCATTGCCCCCATTTGTTCCCCTTGTAAAGCAAAGCGACGCGCCCCGAGGGGCGCGTCGCGCGGGCCGCTCGGCGGCGGCTTACTTCACGATCTCGACGAGCTCGACCTCGAACTCGAGGACGGACTTGCCGGGGATCGGGCCCTGGCCCTGGTCGCCGTAGGCGAGTTCCGAGGGGCAGTAGAGGACGATCTTGCCGCCCTTGCCGATGAGCTGGACGCCCTCGGTCCACGCGGGGATGACGCCGCTGAGCGGGAACTCGGTGGGCTCGTTGTTACGGGTCTTGGTCGAATCGAAGACCTTGCCGTCGACGAGCTTGCCCTCGTAGCGGCACTTCACGGTGCTGTTCTTGGTGGGCTTGGGGTCGGAACCGGCTTCGAGGATGCGGTAGCGCAGGCCGGAGGCGGTCTTGGTCACGGCCTTGTCGGCGTCGACCTTGGCGAGGAAGTCGGCGTTCTGCTTGCCCCAGCGCGCGGACTTGCCCTGGACGCGCTCGGTGAAGAGACGGTCGGCGCCTTCGCCGATCTCGTCGGGGTTGAACTTCGGGGCCTCGCCAAGGATGGCGGCGCGGACGCCGGCGAGGAAGAGGTCGAGCTCGGCGTCGGTCAGTTCGAGCTGGTTGGCGATGGAGGGCATCTGGGACCGGCTGGCGACGGAGTAGCCGAGCATGTTCCAGGCCTGCTTCTGCTGTTCAGGAGTGAGGGCTTTCACGGGGGCGGGAGGAGG
>JBJTIX010000035.1:0-2229 GCA_046095205.1 Opitutia bacterium | reverse complement strand
GGCTGGACGATGGTCGACCGCACGGACGGCAACGACCAGAAGAAGGGCTGACCTTCGGAGGGTCGCTGACGCGCCGCGAGGCGAAGGGCAGTCTGTGCGGATGTCCAATCCGTTGCCCGCCTCCCAGCGCATCGCCTTCCTGCTGCTCGGAGTCTCCCTCGCCTTCGGCTTCATCGTCGGCGCCGACAAGATCTCCCGCGCGGTCGCGCAGATCCGCAAGTCCCCGCCCGAGGTCACGGTGAAGGGCGTCGCCACGCAGGACATCCGCGCCGACGAGGCGGAGATGTCCGGCTCGATCGCCTGGCGCGGCACCGACCGCGCGGCCGGACGCACCGCGGTCGAATCCGCCCGCGAGAAGGTGCGCGCGCTCCTCCGCCAGGCCGGCGTCAAGGAGTCCGACGAGGAGTTCAGCCCGGTGGTCGTTTCGCGCTACGACCCCGCCCATCCCTCCTCCACCAATGTCGACTACTCCAAGTACGCCCGCGGCAGGGAGCCGGAGTTCCTCTTCCAGATCAGCTTCGGGGTGCGCACCGCGGACATCGACGTGGTCGCCAGGTTCAGCCGCATGGAGGTGGTGCCCGACGGCGACGTCGAGATCTACCGCACCAGTCCCTCCTACCGCTCGGTCCGCTTCGACGCCTCGAAGAAGGAGCTGCTCGAGGCCGCCGGCCAGGACGCCCGCCGCCGCGCCGAAACGCTGCTGCTCGGCTCCGGCAGCAAGGTCGGCCCGCTCATCGAGGCCTCCCAGGGGATGTTCCAGATCGCGGCCAAGGGAAGGCTGGTCGACTCCGACTACGGCTCGGTCGACACGTCGGCCATCGACAAGACCATGCGCGTGGTCGTGACGATGCGCTTCGAGATCGTCCCGGAATAGTCCGGCGCGCCCCGCCGCCTCCGTCCTTGCCCTGAGGGCGGGGAGTCCCTAACGAGGGGGCCTCCCTTTCCTCCATGTCCTACCGGCCCCAGATGACCCCCCTCGAGGAGCTCCGCCACTCCGCCGCCCACATGCTGGGCGCCGCGGTGCGCCGGCTGTTCCCGCAGGCCCAGCTGGACATCGGCCCGCCCACGGAGCAGGGGTTCTACTACGACTTCGACCTGGACCACGCCTTCACGGCCGAGGACCTGGTCAAGATCGAGGAGGAGATGCGCCGCATCTCCAAGGAGAACCAGAAGTTCGAGCGCATGGAGTGCACCCGCGAGGAGGCCGAACGGATGATCGCCGAGACGGGCCAGACGCGCTACAAGCCCGGACGGCTCGCCGACATCCCCGCGGGGGAGACGATCTCGTTCTACCGCAACGGAGAGTTCCTCGACCTCTGCGCGGGCTCGCACGTGCGCTACACGTCGCAGGTCAAGGCGTTCAGGCTGCTCCACGTGGCCGGCGCCTACCACCGCGGCGACGAGAAGAACCGCCAGCTGCAGCGCATCTACGGGACGGCGTATCCGACCAAGGACGAGCTCGAGCAGGCGATGGCCCGGGCCGAGGAGGCCAAGAAGCGCGACCACCGGCGTCTGGGCAAGGAGCTCCGGCTCTTCCACATCGACGAGAAGGTGGGGCAGGGGCTCATCCTCTGGACGCCCAACGGGGCGGTGGTGCGCCAGCAGCTCCAGGACTTCATCTCGGAACACCTCTTCCGCACGGGCTACAAGCAGGTCTTCACGCCGCACATCGGCAATCTGGACCTCTACCGCACTTCGGGACACTTCCCCTACTACAAGGACGCGCAGTTCCCGCCGCTCGTGGAGCGCGAGGCGATGGAGCTGCTCGCGAAGGAGGGCTGCGGCTGCGGCGAGCTCACCAACCGGCTCTCGGACGGCACGGTGCAGGGCTTCCTGCTCAAGCCGATGAACTGCCCGCACCACATCCGTATCTTCGCCTCGCAGCCCCACTCCTACCGCGACCTGCCGGTGCGCCTCGCGGAGTTCGGCACGGTCTACCGCTGGGAGCAGTCCGGCGAGCTCAACGGCATGACCCGCGTCCGCGGCTTCACGCAGGACGACGCCCACCTGTTCTGCACGGAGGACCAGGTGCTCGGCGAGGTGCTCGGCTGCCTCGAGCTGGTCAAGGTGGTGCTCCGCACGCTCGGGCTCGACGACTACCGCGTCCGCGTCGGTCTCCGCAACCCGGACTCGCAGAAGTACACGGGCTCCAAGGAGAACTGGGACAAGGCCGAGGCCGCCTGCCGCGCCGCCGCCGCCACGCTGGGCGTCAAGTTCACGGAGGAGGCC
>JBJTIX010000034.1:0-2100 GCA_046095205.1 Opitutia bacterium | reverse complement strand
GTCTAACGCCCCGGCACGCTCCATACCGTCGGCATGCGCCGCCCGCTCCGCCTTTCCGCCGCCCCGCTCTTTTTCGCCGGCCTGCTGCTCGGGGGCTGCGCCGCGACCCCGGCCGCCAGGACGCCCGCCCGCCCGCCGGTGATGACTTCGACCGCCTTCGACTGGGACAAGCTCGAGTTCAAACCCGGCGCCAAGGGCGGAGTGCGGCACGTCATGAGGGCCCCGACGCCCACGCTCGACGAGCTGGAGTGCCACATCACGACGCTCAACCGGGGCGAGACCTCGCACGAGCCCCACATCCATCCCGACGAGGAGATCCGGGTCGTGAAGGAGGGCGTGGTGGAGGCCCTGGTCGCGGGGGAGTGGAGGCGTCTCGGGCCGGGCTCGGTGATCTTCCAGGCCTCCTGCGTGGAGCATACCATCCGCAACGCCGGCGAGACTCCCGCCACCTACCACGTGTTCAAGTGGAACTCGCCCGGACAGCTGGAGAAGAACAACGCCATCAAGGCCGAGATACGCGCGGCCAAGGCGAAGGCGGCCTCGGCCGCCAAATGACCCCGCAAACAGGAAGGGCGGCCTGAGGCCGCCCTTCGTCTGGGACTGTCTGCCGGATCAGAGGGCGGCCGAACCGCGCTCGCCGGTGCGGATGCGGACGACTTCGGACAGGGAGTAGACGAAGATCTTGCCGTCGCCGATCTTGCCGGTGTGGGCGGCCTTGGAGATGGTGGCGATGGCCTTGTCGACCTGCTCGTCGGCCACGGCGGCCTCGATTTTCACCTTGGGCAGGAAGTCCACGGTGTACTCGGACCCGCGGTAGATTTCGGTATGGCCCTTCTGGCGGCCGAAACCCTTTACCTCGGTGACGGTCATGCCCTCGATGCCGATTTCGGCGAGGGCGTCCTTCACTTCTTCGAGCTTGAACGGCTTGATGATGGCGACGACGAGTTTCATGGTGGTATTAGGTTGGTTTGTGCGTTCGGTTGAGCAAGTCCGCTTATGCAAGCCCCGTGCCAACGGCTCGGCCGGGCGATGACGGGTCAGGATTGGCGATTATTGTGCAAAGCCTGCCTCACTTCGTGCAATTTCTCGGCAGATTTGAGACCCGGGCTGAGCTCGACGCCGCTGTTCAAGTCCAGGCAGGGCGCGGCGGTCTCTTCCGCCGCCTGGGCGACGTTGGAGGGTGAAAGGCCGCCGGCGAGTATCCACAGGCAGGCGGGATGCTTTTTGACCAGGGAGGCGAACCTGACCCAGTCGGAGCGTCGGCCGGTACCCCCGAACGCCACCTTGGCTTGGGCGTCATGGACGAACCCCGCCGCCAAAGGCAGCAGCGTTTCCGGCCAGGCGGCGCCGTCGGCCAGCCGGGGCGCCAGCCAGAGGCGGTCCTTGCCGATCCGGGTCGAAAGGGCCTTGGGGTCGCACTCCTTGGCGGACGGGTCGAAGTGGGCCTGCACCACCGCGAACCCCTCTTCGATCAGGCCCTTGGCCTCGTCCGGGGACGGGTTGACCGTGACCGCCACGCGCGCCGCGGCGGGTCTCTCGAGGAGCAGGGCGGCCCGCGCCGCGGCGGGCACGAAACGCGGCGACCCCTTCCAGCAGTTGATGCCGATGAAGTCGGCTCCCGCGCGGATCGCGGTGGCGGCGTCGGCGGCGGAGGTGATGCCGCAGACTTTTATCCGGTGCGCCCCGATCACGAGGAGAGGGCCGCGATGACGGCGTCACGGATGGCGGCGGCGGTCGGCGCGGAGGCCGTGGCGGCGAGGGGGATCCCGGCCTTGCGCAGCGCGTCGGCGGTGGTCGGGCCGACCGCGACGGCCTTGGGCTGGCGCGCCCCCGCGTCGGGACGCAGCGAGGCCGCCTGATGCATGAAGGACTCCACCGCGGAGGGGCTGGCGAACACGATGGCGTCAGCGCCCCGACGGCGGAATTCGGCGGCCTCGGGCGAGGCGCCCACCGGATTCTCCTCGGTGCCGTACACCTTCAGCGTGTCGACGATCGCCAGGGCGCCCTCCGAGAGCATGCCGGGCAGCTACGGCGAGGGCAGGTTGCCCCTGACGACGAGCACCGTCGGGTGCGCGACGTCCTCCGATTCGGTCAGCTCCG
>JBJTIX010000033.1:0-11128 GCA_046095205.1 Opitutia bacterium | reverse complement strand
GCGCCTCCGCTCCGCCCGCCGCGCCGGCCCCGGTGGAGCCGGAAGAGGAGGACTCCGGTTCCCCGCCCGTGGACCTCTCCGCGGCCGAGGAGGAGGCCGATCAGGCCGCCCGACGCAATGAGTTCTCGTTTCCCGACATGGGCACCGGGGCCAAGGCCGTCGCCGAAAAGGGGGCCACGGCGTTCCCGGGCGACAAGGAGTTCCAATCGGCGGTCGACTCGCTCCCGCCGGGTCTCCGCGAGAAGCTGAAGGAGACGCTCGGCGCCGAGTTCACGTCCCTCCGGCCCGTGCCCAACGGCCGGCTGAGGCGGCCTTCCTGAGCATGGCCAAGAAGGCGGTGGAAATCGGAGTCATCTCTGACACGCACGGCCTGCTCCGGGCCGAGGCCCTGACGGCCCTCGCCGGCTGCTCCGAGGTGCTTCATGCGGGGGATGTCTGCTCCGACCACATCGTGGCGGACCTGTCGTCGCTGGCGGCCCCCTGCCTGGCGGTCGGCGGCAACTGCGACGACGATCCGGGCCTGCCGCCGTTCTTCCTGATCGAGCGCTGCGGGGTCAGGATCCTCGTTCATCACGGCCATGCGCCGGTCGACGAGTCCGCGCACCGGCCCGACGTCGTCATCACCGGACACACGCACGTGCCTCTCGTCGAGCGCCGCGCCGGCGTGCTCCGCGTCAACCCCGGCAGCGCCGGCCCCCGGCGCTTCCGGCTCCCGGTGTCGGTCGCCCGCCTCACCCTCGGGGACGGCGAACCCCGGGCCCGCATCGTGGAGCTCGAAGTCGCGTGACGCCCGCGCTGCCCATCGACGTCCTGCGCGTCCCGCTCGCCACGGCCTGCGGACGCACGCGGCGCATCGTCCTCCGCGCGCCGACCGGTTCCGGCAAGTCGACGCGCCTTCCCCAGATGCTGGTCGACCTGGGGCTGGTCAAGGGCCAGGTGCTGGTGCTGCAGCCCCGGCGCATCGCGGCCCGCATGCTCGCCAACCGAGTGGCGCACGAGCGGGGCGGCCGCACGGGAGGCGAGGTCGGCTATCAGGTGCGGTTCGAGCGGGCCGAGTCCGCGGAGACGCGCATCAAGTTCATCACCGAGGCGCTGCTGCTCCGGCAGGTGGCCGCCGACCCGACCCTCGCCGGCGTCGGCGCCGTGGTCTTCGACGAGTTTCACGAACGCAGCCTGCATTCCGACGTGGGCCTCGCCCTCGCGCGGCGCATTCAGGAGGGGGCGCGCCCCGACCGGCTCATCGTGGTCATGTCCGCGACCCTCGACACCGAGGGCGTGGCGCGCTGGCTCGAGGGCGCCGAGACGCTGGCCGCGGACGGGCGCGCCTTCCCGGTCGAGGTCGAGCATCTGCACGTGCCCCGCGACTACCGCCGGCCGGTCTGGGATCTCGCCGCGGAGCAGGTGGGCCGCGTGCTGCGTGACGAGCCGGAAGGGGACGTGCTCGTGTTCATGCCCGGCTCCTACGAAATCATGCGGACGATCGGCGCGGTGCGCGCGCTGTCCGAGACGGGCGGAGTCGACGTGCTCCCCCTGCACGGCGAGCTGCCGCCCGACGAGCAGGACCGCGCCGTGCTGCCCGGTCCGCGCCGCAAGGTCATCGTCGCCACGAATGTCGCCGAGACCTCCCTGACGATCCCCGGTGTGCGCGCGGTGGTCGATTCGGGCCTCGCCCGCGTCGCCCGCTTCGATCCGCAGCGCGGCATCGACACGCTGATGATCGAGCCGGTCTCCCGGGCCTCGGCCGAGCAGCGCGCCGGACGCGCCGGACGCACCGGCCCCGGCCGGTGCCTTCGCCTCTGGTCGCGCACCGACCACGAGTCCCGCCCCCTGCGCGACACGCCGGAGATCGGCCGCGTCGACCTCTCCGAGACCGTGCTGCTGCTCCTTTCCTCCGGCTGGGGCGATCCCGAGGCATTCCCCTGGTATGAGAAGCCCGAGCCCGGCGCCCTTCGCCGGGCCCGCGAGCTCCTGCGCGACCTCGGCGCCCTCGACGAGGCGGGCGCCGTCACGCCCGTCGGCCGCCGCATGGCCGCCTTTCCCGCCCACCCGCGGCACGCGCGGATGCTGCTCGCCGCAGGCGAACTCGGCTGCGTCGCGGAGATCGCGCGCATCGTGGGGCTGGCCCAGGGTCGCGACATCCTCTTCCGCAAGGTGGACGGCAGGACCGAGGAGGCGCGCGACGCGGTGACGCAGGACGAGGGCTCCGACTTCTTCGTGCGGCTGGCCCTGCTCCGCCGGGCGGGCGAACTGCGCTACGACGCCGACGCCTGCGAGCGGCTGGGGGTGCAGGGCCTTTCCGCCCGGCAGGCCGATCAGGCCGCACGTCAGTTCCTCCGCATCGCCGAAGGCCAGCGGCTGCCCGAGAACGCCGAGCCGGCCCCGCCCGACGCCGTCCGACGCTGCGTCCTGCTGGGCTTCTCCGACCGTCTGGCGGCGAGGCTCGACGCCGGCACGCTGCGCTGCGCGGTCGTCCACGGGCGCAAGGGCGAGCTGCGCCGGGAGTCCTCCGTGCGTTCCGCCCGGCTGATCGTCGCCGCCGAGATCGACGAGATTCAGGCCCGCGGCGAGGTCACCACGTTCCTCTCCCTCTGCACCGCGGTGGAGGAGCCCTGGCTTCGCGAACTCTGGCCGCAGGATTTCTCCGAGCGGGCGACGGTGCGCTACGACGCCTCCCAGCGCCGCGTCTTCGCCCGCGTTGAGCGCCGTTTCCGCGACCTCGTGCTCGACCATGCCGAGCGCGAGGCGGGTCCCTCCGACGAGGCCAGCCGGCTCCTCGCCGAGGAGGCGCTTTCCGGACGGCTCGAACTTGAGAAGTGGGACGAGCAGGTCGCCGGCTGGATCCGTCGGGTCAACTTCCTCGCTCGCCACTGCCCCGAGCTGGGCGTGCCGGTCTTCGACGAGGCCGCCCGCCGCATGGTGATCGAGGAGCTGTGCTCGGGGGCCGTCTCCGCCCGCGAGGTGCGGGAGCGTCCGGTGTTCCCGACCGTGCGCGGCTGGATCACCCACGAGCAGGCGATGGCCCTGGAGTCCTTCTGCCCCGAGAAGATCGTCCTGCCGCGCAAGAAGCACCCCGCACGCATCGAGTACACCGAGGACGGCGAGGCCGTCGTCGAGGCCACGGTGCAGGAGCTCTACGACGTGCCCGGTTCGCGGCTCCGGGTCTGTCAGGGCAGGGTGCCCGTCGTCGTCTGCATCCAGTCCCCCGCCCGCCGCACCCAGCAGCGCACCACCGACCTCGACGCCTTCTGGAAGGGATCCTACGAGGCGGTGAAGAAGGAGCTCAAGGGCCGCTATCCCCGGCACGAATGGCGATGAGGTCCCCGCTCTGGAGCGAAGTGCCCCTGCACGTCATCGACTTCGAGGGCGGACCGAGGACCGGCGTCGTCGAACAGGGCGTCGTCACCCTGCTCGGCGGGGAGGTCGTCTCGACCTTCACGGACCTCCACGCCCCCCTGGCGCCGGTGCCGGCCGTCGACACCCAGTGCCATGGACTTTCCGACCGCGACCTCTCCGGTGAGCGTTCCTTCGCCGAGGACTGGGACCGTTGGTCCTCGCTGCGCCGCGGCGGGCTCTTCGCGGCCCATAACGCTTCCGTCGAATCCGGCCTGCTCCGGTCCACCTGGGCTCGCCCGCCCGCCTCCCCGACCTTCGTCTCCCCTGAGGCGCTGGCCGAGTGGGGTCCCTGGCTCGACACCTGCCGCCTCGCCCGCCTCTGGATGCCCAGCCTCGGCGACTACCGCCTCTCCTCCCTGGTGGCCGCGCTGCGCGTCGGCCCCCGCCTCGAGGCTCTCGCCGCCGTCCACTGTCCCGTCGCCCGCCGCCGGCATCATTGCGCGCTTTACGACGCCCTAGCCGCCGCGCTGGTGCTGAGGGCCCTCTGCTCCGTGGAAGGTCGCTCATCCTCCACCCTGGCTCAGCTCGTCCGGGACGGCCTCCCCGCCGCGGCTGCCGGCGAGATGCATCAGGGCGAGCTCGACCTGTAGTTTTCCCTTCACTCCTGCTGGACCGCGGAACTAGATAGCCGCCCCCATGGCTTCAAAGACTCCCATCCGCGTCGCGGTGACCGGCGCCGCCGGCAACATCGGATACGCCGCCATCTTCCGCCTCGCCTCCGGCGCCGTGTTCGGCCCGGACCAGCCCGTCGCCCTGAACCTCATCGAGGTCGGGCCGGGACTCACCGCGCTCAACGGGGTCGTGATGGAGCTCCAGGACTGCGCCTTCCCCCTGCTCACCGACGTCGTCGCCACCGGCGACCTCGACGTCGGCTTCAAGGACGCCGACTGGTGCCTGCTCATCGGCGCCGTCCCGCGCAAGGACGGCATGGAGCGCAAGGACCTGCTCGGCATCAACGGCAAGATCTTCATCGGCCAGGGCCAGGCCATCGCGCGCAGCGCGAAGAAGACCGCGCGCGTGCTCGTGGTCGGCAACCCCTGCAACACCAACTGCCTCATCGCGCTGCGTTCCGCCGCCGGCCTGCCCGCCGAGAACTTCTTCGCGATGACCCGTCTCGACGAGAACCGCGCCAAGTCGCAGCTCGCGGGCAAGGCCGGCGCGCACAACTCCGTCGTCAAGAACGTCGCCATCTGGGGCAACCACTCCTCGACGCAATATCCTGACTTCACCAACGCCACCATCGGCGGCAAGCCGGCCGCCCAGGTCATCACCGATCACGCCTGGCTCAGGGAGACCTTCGTCTCCGACGTCCAGAAGCGCGGAGCGGCGGTGATCAAGGCCCGCGGCGCGTCCTCCGCCGCCTCGGCGGCCAACGCCGCGCTCGACACCCTGCGCAGCCTGCACTTCCCCACGCCCGCGGGCGACTGGCACTCCGTGGCCGTGCTCTCCAAGGGCGACTACGGCATCACGCCGGGCATCGTCTTCGGCTATCCTCTCCGCACCAAGGCCGACGGTTCCTGGGAGATCGTGCAAGGGCTGCCCCTCGACGCCTTCTCCAAGGAGAAGATCGCGATCACCGAGAAGGAGCTCCTTGAGGAGCGCGCCACCGCCTCGGAGGCCCTCGGCCTGAAGCTCTGAAGCGGGTTCAGGGCGCGCCCAGGCGGACCAGCGTGATGTCCGCCGGCTTGCAGCTGCCCAGACGGATCTCGCCGGAGTTGGCGGCGGCGAACACCGGCGGCTCGGGGTGGATCGGGTCCACGTTGCCGGCCCGGCGGCCCGCGTTGATCTTCTGCAGGCCGATGAAATCGATGATCACCGGGTTGGCGCTGGCCAGCAGGGTCTTTTCCGAGCGCACCCAGCCGGCGTCGTAGGTCGGGCCTCCGAGCACCTGGAACCGCTCGAGGGAGAGGATCGTGAGCGCGTTGCCCTTGGCGAGACCGGGGATCGCGCACACCTCGACCGCCACCTTCGAGGCGTTGAAGGGGTTCTCCATGAAGCGCTCCGCATTCGCCATGTTGCCCAGCGAGGCCGAGGCGATCGCGCCGTGCACCCCGAGCGCCTTGCCGTCGCTCAGCACGGGGAGGTTGATCCAGAAGTCGACCTCGTCGAAGAGCGTCTTGGGCAGGATGCTCACGCGGGCGTCACCCCAGGCGACCGGGGCGCGTCCCGGCCGCGGCAGCACCTGGTTCTCATAACGCAGCCTGTCCTCCGCGGCCCAGGCCGGGGCGAGCTTCTCCCAGGCCACCACCGGCGAGCCCTCGAAGTCCTGGGCTCCGTCCGCCACCGTCGGCAGGAAGCCGGCCTGGCGCAGCGTCAGCTCCTGCGCATCGCAGATGACCAGCCCCGAACGCTTGAAGCCGCGCCGCACCAGCGCGGCCGAGACCGCCCGGACGAGCGGCTTCGGGGTGGAGAGCCCGATGCCCGATTCCGAACTGACCTTGAGTCCGCACCGGGCGGCGGAGGCGGGCGAGAGGCGGCGGCCGGTGCGCTTTTCAAACTCCTCGAGCGAGCGTTCGACCGCCGAACCGTAGTCCCCGTCGGTGAAGCCGGAGAGACGCTGCTCGATCAGCAGCGACTTGGGGTCGGTGGTCGCCGCGGACAGGGGTCCGACGATGAGGACCAGCAGCAGGCCGAGGCGACGCATGACTCCATTCTCCCGTCCGTCCTCCCGTGGGCAAGCCGCTGTTTTGTTTGCACGCAGGTCGGGGCGCCCCATCGTGGGGCGCATGTCCGCCGCCCCGCGACGAACCCTCGGCCTCATCTTCCTGACGGTCTTCATGGACATCGTGGGCTTCAGCGTGGTCATACCCCTTTTCCCGCATCTCCTTGACCATTATGTGCGCGCCGAGGGTTCGGCCGGCACGCTCATCGGCTGGCTCAGCTCGGTCGCCGAGGCCATGGGCGGCGACACGGTGTTCAAGAAGACCGTGCTTTTCGGCGGCCTGCTGAGCGCGCTTTACTCCCTGCTGCAGTTCGTCTTCTCGCCGATCTGGGGCTCGCTCTCCGACCGCATCGGCCGCCGACGGGTGCTGACCTTCACCCTGGGCGGGGGCGCGCTCGCCTACGCGCTCTGGATCTTCGCGGCCCAGTTCTGGGTGGTGGTGCTGACCCGGGTCATCTGCGGCATGCTCGCCGGCAACATTGCGGTGGCCAGCGCCGCCGCGGCCGACGTCACGGAGGAGAAGGAGCGCACCAAGGGCATGGCCGTCGTCGGGGTGGCCATCGGGCTGGGCTTCGTCTTCGGTCCGGTGATCGGCGCGGTCGGCTCCGGTCTGCAGCTTCCGCACGGCCCGCCCGACGGCTCCTTCGGCCTCAACCCGTTCTCCGTGCCCGCCATCATCTCGGCGGTCCTCGCCACGCTCAACTTCCTGCTGGTCCTGTTCCTCCTGCCCGAGACGCTCCCGCCCGGCAGCCGTTCGACCGAGGCGCGTCCGTCGGTCTTCGACCTCGTGAAGGTCCGTTCGGCGCCGGTGCGCCGCGCCTCATGGGCCAACCTCGTCTACCAGGTGGCCTTCACCGGCATGGAGAACACCATCGTCTTCCTCACCTTCGCGCTCTTCGCTTACAGCCCCCGCGACAACGCGGGACTCTTCCTTTTCAACGGCGCCGCGATGATCATCGCCCAGGGGCTGGCCCGCCGTCTGGTGGCCCGTTTCGGTCAGCGCAGGATCGTCATGTTCGCGATGGCCGTCGCCGCGGGCGCCTTCGCCCTCATCTCGACGATCCCGCACGTGGCGGCCGGGCCCGGCGACGGTTCGACCGGCCTCTTCTACGCGGGCCTTGGTCTGATCTCGTTCGCCACGGGCCTGATCCTTCCCAGCATCTCCGCGCTCGTTTCGCTGTATTCGGACCCGACGGAGCAGGGCAGGAATCTCGGCATCCTGCGTTCGGCCGGCGCGTTGGCGCGCGTGGTGGGGCCGGTCGCCGCGGCGCTGGCCTATTTCCACTTCGGCTCGCACTTCTGGGTCTACCTCGGAGGCGCGCTGCTCATGCTGCCCGCCCTGATGATCGTGCGGTCGCTGCCCGATCCGGCCGTCCGCGCCTGAATCAGGCCCGGTCCGCGAGCCGTCGTCCGAGGGCGTCGCCCGACCGCAGGGCGTGCATCAGCGAGATGCCGCCCCTGAAGGACCCCGCGAAGTGCAGGCCCGACTCCTCGCGCTCCAGGGCGTCGAGGCACGCTTCGCGGCGACGCTGGTCGTGGTCGTACTGGGGGATGGCGCGTTCCCAGCGCTGGATCCACTCCCTCTCCGGCGCCCCCTGGCAGCCGAGCGTCTCGGCCAGCTCGCGATCCACGATGCCGCGCAGTTCGGCATCGTCCCTGCGGGCGACCGCGGGCTGTCTGGCGCCGCCGAGGAAGCAGCAGAGGAGCGCCTTGCCTTCGGGGGCCCGGCCGGGAAGCACGCTGGAGGGGAAAAGGCAGCCCAGCACGCGCCGTCCTTCCTCTCCCGGCGTGAGGTAGCCGAAGCCGTCGAGCGCATGCGCCACCTTGGTGCGGTCGTAGCCGCGCGCGATGACCGTGACCGGAGGGGCCTCGCAGCGCGACCACGGTGCCAGCCTGCCCTGCAGCGCCCCGAGGGCCGGCTCGTCCTTCCATCTCCAGGGCGGGATCGTGAACACGACTTTCCCGCAGACGACCTGTTCCTCGGCGCCGTCCGACTCCCGGCGGATCGTGGCCGACCATCCGCCGCTTTCGCGTGCGAGGGTCGTCGTCTTCCAGCCCAGCCGGCAGGCCGCGCTGCGCGAGGCCTTGGTCAGCATCGCGTCGGCGAGCTGCTGCATTCCGTCGCGGAAGCCGACGATCCGCCGTGCGGATCGTCCCTTGCGGGCGAGGCCCAGGATCACCGAGCCGCATGCGCCTTCCAGCGCGTGCACCGAAGGGAAGCAGGCGGCCATGTCCAGCCGGTCCGGATCGCCCGCATGCACGCCCGAAACCACGGGATCCATCAGGCGTGCCGCCGCCTCGCGTCCGAAACGCCGGGTCGCGAACGCCGACACCGTCTCGCCCGCGTGTCCGCCGCGGCGGATGAATGGCTCGGCCAGCAGGCGCAGGCGCCCGAGCGGGCTGAGCAGCCCCGAGGTCAGGAGCGAGAGCGGGCTCGGCCTGAGTCCGTGGAGCCGGCCCCGGGAAAGAATGAAGCGCTTGGCCGAGTCGGACCGTGCTTCGAGCATGTCGCCGGCCAGCCCGTAGGAGCAGAGAAGCTCGTGGTCGGACCCGTGTTCCAGCTGCAGCGTATTGGGCCCCGTCTCGACGACCCAGCCCGAGTCCTTCTCCGTGCGGATCGAGCCGCCGGCCCTTCCGGAGGGGTCGACGAGCGCGCAGGACCGTCCCGCCTCCGCGAGCGCGGCGGCGGTGGCGAGTCCCGCCGGGCCGGCGCCCAGGATCAGCACATCGACCTTCATCCGCGCCCATCCAATCGATGAAAGTCCCCTATGGCAATCTCACGCGGAATCTCCAAGCATGCCCATCCATGAGGAGGACCCTCATCGCCCTGCTGCTCCCGGCGGCGCTTCCCGCCGACACCGCCACCCTCAGGGACGGGACCTTCCTCCGCGGACGCATCGAGCGGATCGTGGAGGGTCGGCTCGAGATGACCGTGCCCTCCCTCGGGGAGTCTGTGCACCGCATCCCGCTTTCCTCCGTCGACGCCTTCGTCATCGACGACGAAGTCCGGCTCAGCGACGGCGGTTCGGTCAGGACCGGGCGCGTCTCGGCCGCGGGCGGCCGCGCCGTGGCCTCCGGCTCGCCCGAGTCGGTGTCCCTGGATGAGCGCGTCGAGCTCTGGCGCGACGCGTCCCTGCGCCCCAGGGAGGACGCGGCCGTGCGCAAGTGGACCGCGCAGGCCGACCTGGACGTCACCGGCCGCGCCGGGGCAACCTCGGGCAGCGGCTTCTCTGCCGGCGTCGCCTTGCGCGGAGAGACGGCCGCCGACGTGATCACGGCGTCGGTACGGACCATCCGCACCACCGCCGGCACGCAGATCTCCGCGGACGACCTGCACGCGCAGCTCTCCTACGAGACCAATCCCGCCGACATCACGTTCTGGTACGCGCGCACCGACACCGGCTTCGACCACGCTCGTCAGGTCGACTTCCTCACCGTCAACACCGCCGGCGTCGGCTTCCGGCTCTACCAGGATTCCTTGGGCAAGCTGGATCTCCGGACCGGCCTCGGTTACCGCTACGAAACTTACATGTCGCAACTGCAGCCGACCCTTTCCACCCCCTCGGCCGATCTCGGGCTCATCTTTGTCCGCGAACTCGGCTGGGCCGAATGGAACACGCAGATCGCCGCCGTCCCCTCCCTCGAGAGGTGGGATGACTACTATCTCCGTCACGAGACCTACCTCGGTCTTTTCAGAGGGCCCGGACCCCTTTCGGTGCGCCTAGGACTTACCCATGACCTCCGTGGAAACCCTGTCCCACCCCAGGTAAGGCTGGGTACCGCGTATTTCATGAGGATGGTGTATGCCTGGAAATAGGCATACCTGACTTGAACTAATTTAGGCATAGATGCCTAAAAATAGGCAAGATGCCTATGAGTAACTATCGTTGGACTGCGTGGCATAGGCGGTGCTTTTCTCACTCTGCACCTGCATTTCCATCCATGAGCACCAACCCCGCCCGCCGCGATGCCATCAAGGCCATCGCCTCACAGCCCCGCCTCCAGGGCACGTTCGACTTCCGTAACGAGAAGATCGATCTGATCTACGGCCAGAACGTCTTCTCCCTCGATAAGATGGAGAAGCGCCTGCCCAAGGACGTCTTCAAGTCCCTCAAGGCCAGCATCGAGTCCGGCTCCAAGCTCGACCACGCCGTCGCCGACGTCGTCGCCGCCGCCATCAAGGACTGGGCGCTTGAGCGCGGTGCGACGCACTACGCGCACGTCTTCTATCCCCTGACCGGCACCACCGCCGAGAAGCACGACACCTTCTTCGAGCCCAACGGCACCGGCACCCTCGCGCAGTTCTCCGGCAAGGCGCTGATCCAGGCCGAGCCCGATGCGTCCTCCTTCCCGAACGGCGGCCTCCGCTCCACCTTCGAAGCCCGCGGCTACACCGCCTGGGACGTCACCTCGCCCGCCTACATCTTCTACACCGAGAACGGCTCCACCCTCTGCATCCCGACCGCCTTCGTGTCGTGGAAGGGCGAGGCCCTCGACAAGAAGACCCCGCTGCTCCGCTCCATGGCCGCGGTCAACAAGGCCGCCGCCCGCGTCCTTGCGCTCTTCGGCAAGAAGCACGGCTTCATCTCCGCCTCGTGCGGTCCCGAGCAGGAGTACTTCCTGATCGACTCCCGCCTCTACCACCTCCGTCCCGACCTCTACACCTGCGGCCGCTCCCTCTTCGGCGCCAAGCCCGCCAAGGGACAGGAGTTCGAGGACCAGTACTTCGGCACCATCCCGGACCGCGTGCTCGCCTGCATGATGGAGACCGAGCGCGAGTGCTTCAAGCTGGGGATCCCGATCAAGACCCGCCACAACGAGGTCGCCCCGGCGCAGTACGAAGTGGCGCCGATCTACGAATCCGCCAACGTCGCGCATGACCACCAGCTGCTCACGATGACGCTGCTCCGGCGCGTCGCCACCAAGCACGGTTTCGTCTGCCTCCTCGCCGAGAAGCCCTTCGCCGGCGTCAACGGCTCGGGCAAGCACGTCAACTGGTCCATCGGCGGCTCCGGCGTCGGCAACCTCCTCGAGCCCGGTCACAGCCCGCACGAGAACGCCCAGTTCCTCGCC
>JBJTIX010000032.1:0-11049 GCA_046095205.1 Opitutia bacterium | reverse complement strand
GAACTGGCGCTCCGCAACGTCGAGGCCGGCGAAGACCGTAACTCCTGGGCCCCGACCCCGATGCCGAACCGCAAGACGGACACGAACAACAACTTCGCGGTCAGCACGGACTTCATCGGGCAGAACTGGGATTACGCCGAGGCCGACTACGAGGCCCGGGCCAAGATCTGGCAGGCGCACGAGGACTGGCAGAAGGGCCTGATGTGGACCTACGCGCACCACCCGCGGGTGCCGGAGAAGATGCGGCTGGCGTTCCAGAAGTTCGGCCTGGCAAAGGATGAGTTCAGGGAGAACGGCAACTGGCCGCGCCAGCTCTACGTCCGCGAGGCACGCCGCATGGTCTCCGACTACGTGATGACCGAGAAGAACTGCCGCCGTACGGAGGTCGTGGAGGACTCGGTCGGGATGGGCGCCTACAACATGGACTCCCACCACATCCAGCGCTTCGTGACCAAGGAGGGCTTCGTGCGCAACGAGGGCGACGTCCAGGTCGGCAGCAAGCCCTACCCCGTGAGCTACCGCAGCATCCGCCCCCGCGCCTCCGAGTGCACCAACCTGCTCGTCCCGGTCTGCCTCAGCGCCAGCCACATCGCCTACGGTTCGATCCGCATGGAGCCCGTCTTCATGGTGACGGGGCAGTCGGCCGCCATCGCCGCGGGCCTCGCCATCGAGGCCGGCACGTCGGTGCAGGACGTCCCCTACGCCCGCCTCAAGGAGCGTCTGCTCGCCGTCAACCAGGTGCTGGACTTCGAGCCCGCGGCGCCGGTCGGCCGCGGCGTGGCCAAGTCCTCCCTGCCCGGCATCGTCATCGACGACGACCAGGCGGAGCTCAAGGGCTTCGGCTCCGTCAGCACCTCGACGCCCGGCTTCGTGGGCGAGGGCTACCGGCACGACGCCAACGACGCCAAGGGGACCCAGTCGGCGAAGTACACCCCCGACCTGCCCAAGGCCGGACGCTACCGGGTGGCCTTCTCCTACGGGCCCAACCCGAACCGAGGCAGCAACGTGAGGGTCCGCATCAGGCATGCCGACGGAGAGTCGTCGGTCACGGTCAACCAGAAGAACGCCCCCACGGGCGACGCCCCCTTCCACGTCATCGGGACCTTCGACTTCAAGGCGGGCCGCGCGGGCTGGATCGAGGTGAGCAACGAGGGCTCCGACGGCTACGTCATCGTGGACGCCGCGCAGTGGCTGCCGACCGGAGAATGATCCGGTCCGGAAACTAACCTGCCCACGGCGGTGTTACACGGGGGTGAGACCATCCCTGATCCTGCTCATCCCCGCCGTGGCGTTCGCCGCGGGCAACGTCACGCCCTACAAGCTGGCCGACACGGGGTCCACCCGGACCTTCACCGCCTCCTTCGGCGAGGACTCCGACTTCACCGGCAACGTCCCCGCCTTCAAGGACAACGGCAACGGGACGGTCACGGACCGCGTCACGGGGCTCGTCTGGCAGAAGACCGACGGCGGCGAGATGACCTGGGAGAAGGCCAAGACCTACGCGGCCGACCTCAAGCTGGCCGGACGCGACGACTGGCGCCTGCCCACGAGCATGGAGCTCTTCGCGCTGCTCAACCAGGGCATGCACGGTCCGGCGCTCGACACCACGGTGTTCACCCGGAGCGAGGCCCGCTACTGGTGGTCGGACTCCCCCGGCGACCGCGAGCGCGTCTGGCTCGCCAACACCGGCGGCGGGATCGGCGCCCACCCCAAGACCGAGACGATCAGCGCCGGCGGCGACCGGCCGGTGCACGTCTGGTGCGTGGCCGGAACTTCCGTGACCGGACGCGGACCCGCCCTCGTCGACAACAAGGACGGCACGGTGACGGACCAGCGCACCGGCCTCGTCTGGCAGAAGGTCCCCGCCTCCAAGGAGATGACCTGGGAGCAGGCCCTCGCCCACTGCGCGGCGCTGCCCGCCTCCAAGGCCGGCAAGTGGCGCCTGCCCAACGTGAAGGAGCTGCGCTCGCTGAGCGACGACTCCAAGTCCTCGCCTTCGGTCGACACGGCGGTCCTTCCCTCGATGCGCGCCGCCTCCTACTGGACTTCCACGGCGCAGGTGAACCGCCCCTCGCGCGCGTGGTACGTCGACTTCGAGAGCGGGCTCGTCACCTACGAGGAGAAGACCACGCCGTTCCTGGTCATGGCGGTCAGCGGCGGCCAGGCGGTCGCGCGCACGGGCGCCAAGCCCAAGCCGGAGACCGTCACGGCCGGCGAACCGGGCAAGGGCGGCAAGAAGAAGAAGGAAGGGAAGCGCTGACCTCAGCGCTTCGGCGCGGCGGCCTGCCGTCGCTCGAGCTCGTCGAGGAAGGCGAGGTCCGGCGCCGGCCGGTCCAGACGCGCGGCCAGCCAGCGGTAGGCCGCGCGCAGCGAATCGTAGCTCGGCTGGTGCCCCGAGGCGTGGTCGAACATCCGCAGCGCCTGGTCGTCGGCGCCGGCGCGACGGTAGGCCTCCGCCGCGAGGTCCAGCTGCGGCCGGCTCCGGCTCCCGTCATACTGCCCCGCGATCAGGAAGAACCCCCGCGGCGCCATGCGGGCGAGCAGGTCGCCGTGCTCCAGTCCTGACGCACGCATGCCGGCGAGCTTCGCCCCGAAGTACCAGGGGTCGCCCCAGTTGGTGGAGTCCCACGCGATGCCGAAGTCGCTCGCGACCACCGCCCGGGCGCGCGGATCCAGGCAGCCCGCGTAGAAGGAGGTCTTTCCTCCGAGCGAATGCCCCATGTAGGCGAGACGCGCGGGATCGACCTCGGGAGACTCCGCGAGCAGGTCCATCGCGCGGCGCGCGTCGTGCGCGAGCTTGCCCATGCCCGTCCACTGCGGGTCCGTGCGCGCCAGCTTGGCCGCCGCCGCCCGCCAGACGCCGAAGCCGGAACGGTCCTTCGGCGACTCCTCCGCGGTGAGCAGGTTGTAAGGATACGACTCCGCCGCGGCCACCACGTAGCCCTGACGCACGAGATGCAGTCCGAACTTCGCGCTGTTGCGCTCCGGACCTAGCGGGGACTTGGTCCTCAGGTCGTGGCCGCACATGCGGTCGGGATCGTAAAACGGAACGACGACGCCCGGAGCCCGTCCGCGCAGCCCGGGCGGCACCATGAGCAGGACGAGCTGCTCGGTCGAGGGACCGGTGCGCTGACGGTAGAGACGTCCCTCATATTCCGGGGTGCGGAACGTCTCAATCAGCCGCAGGGACGGCTGCCAGACCTCACCCGAGGGCGAACCCAGCGCCGCGGCCCAGGGGTCGGGCTCACGGACCGGGGACGCGCAGCCCGACAGGAGGAGCAGGACGGCCGCCGGAAGGAACCAGACTGCAGGACGGGGCATGCGGCATCTTCGGGCGGCGCCCCTCGGCCTCCAATCGGAAACTGCTGACGGGCGGCCGGAAGCGGCTGTCCGTTTTAGGCAATTCTCTTCACTCCGCCCCCTCCCCTTGACTACTACGGACCTAACAGGAATATGGGAAAGCCCCATGATGCGCCTGCTGCCAGCCGCCCTCCTCGCCGCCTCCCTGCCGGCCGCGGTGGACTTCAACCGCGAGGTCCGGCCCATCCTCGCGCAGCACTGCTTCGCCTGCCACGGGATGGACGAACACTCCCGCGAGGGCGAGCTGCGCCTCGACCTGCAGGAGACCGCGCACAAGTCCGGCGAATCCGGCGCCATCGCGATCGTCCCGGGCGATCCGGCGAAGAGCGAAGTCGTCCGACGGATCTACACCGACGACAAGGACGACCTGATGCCGCCGCCCAGGGCCAAGAAGCCGATTTCCGACAACGACAAGGACATCCTCCGGCGCTGGATCGCCGAAGGCGGCAAGTACGAGGCCCACTGGGCCTTCGCCACACCCGCGCAGCCGACGCCGCCCGACGCATCCCTCCATCCCATCGACGCCTTCGTGCGCGCCCGTCTCGCCAAGGAAGGCCTGGCCCCCTCCCCCGAGGCCGACCGCCACACGCTCATCCGCCGCCTGTCCCTGGACCTGACCGGCCTCCCTCCCACGCCCGAGGAGGCCGACGCCTTCGCGGCCGACGCCTCTCCGCGGGCCTACGAGGACCTCGTCGAACGCCTGCTGGCCTCGCCGCGGTACGGCGAGCGCTGGGCGCGCCGCTGGCTGGACCTCGCACGCTACGCCGACACCAACGGGTTCGAGAAGGACCGCCCGCGCACCATCTGGCCCTACCGCGACTGGGTCGTGAAGGCGCTCAACGAGGACATGCCCTACGACCAGTTCGGCATCCGGCAGCTCGCCGGCGACCTCATTGCGAACCCCACGCCCGACGACCTCGTCGCCACCGGCTTCCACCGCAACACGATGCTCAACGAGGAGGGCGGCATCGACCCGAACGAATACCGCTTCTACGCGATGGTCGACCGCGTCGGCACCACCGGCGCCGCCTTCATGGGGCTGACCATGAACTGCGCGCAGTGCCACACGCACAAGTACGATCCCATCCTGCACACCGACTACTACTCGGTCATGGCGCTCCTCAACAACGCCGACGAGCCCACCTACTTCATCCCGCCCGCCGAACTCGAGGCGCAGAAGGCCGAGCACGCGCGGCAGGTCGCCGCGGCCGAGGCCGCGCTGCCCGGCAAGTTCCCCGGAGGACCCCAGGCGCTCGAGGCCGCGCTCGACCGCTGGATCGCAGCGCAGAAGCCCGAGGCCTCGCGCTGGACGACGCTCAGGCCCTCCAAGATGAAGACCACCATGCCGCATCTGGAGGTGCAGCCGGACGGCTTCATCCTCGGCGGCGGGGACATCACCAAGAGCGACGTCTATGACCTCGCGTTCTCCCAGGAGGTCAAAGGCGCGACGGCGATCCGCATCGAGGTCGCCCACCACCCTTCCCTGCCCAATGACGGGCCGGGGCTCACCAACTACGAGGGCCCCCTCGGCGGCTTCTTCCTCAGCGAGATCCAGGCCTGGCAGGCCGACCGGCGGCTCGCCTTCGGCGAGGCCAGCGCGACGAACGACGAGGAGGAGGACCGGATCAGCGACGCCGCCGCGGCCCCCAAGGCGAAGGCCAAGGCCGGCGCCAAGACCAAGGCGGTCCGCAAGAAGAACAACGCCGGCGCCGCGCTCGACGGCGAGATGTCCAGCGGCTGGCAGGTGCTCGGCGGCCAGGGACAGCGGCAGACGGCCGTCTTCCGCTTCGACAAGCCGACCGACCTCACGGCGGGCTGGGCGCTCAAGATGCTCTTCGAGAAGCATTACGGATGCCCGCTGGGCCACTTCCGCATCTCCGTCACGACCGATCCGCAGGCGAGGGCCACCGGACATCCGGCCGCCGTCGAGGACATGCTCGCCGGCGCCGTGCAGGCGGACCGCGACGCGCTGCGCCGGCGTTTCCTGGAGACCGCCCCCGAGGTCGCCGCGCACGCCAAGGCGCTCGACGGCCTGCGCAAGCGCGTCCCGCGGGGACAGCCCACCCTCGTGATGCGGGAGCGCCCCGCCTCCAATCCGCGCCCGACCTTCCGCCACCATCGCGGCGAGTTCCTCAGCCCGCGCGAACCGGTGAAGCCCGCCGTGCCCGCCTTCCTGCCCTCGCTGCCCAAGGATGCGCCCGCGAACCGCCTCACCTTCGCCCGCTGGCTCTTCTCGCCCGAAAACCCCCTCACCGCGAGGGTGGCTGTGAACCGCCACTGGCAGGCCTTCTTCGGGCGCGGCTTCGTGACCTCGCTGGAGGACTTCGGCTTCCAGAGCGAGGCGCCCTCGCACCCCGAACTCCTCGACTGGCTGGCCGTCGAGTTCATGAAGTCCGGCTGGTCCACCAAGCGCCTTCATCGGATCATCGTCACCAGCGCCACCTACCGCCAGTCCTCCAAAGTCACCGCGGAGTCCGCGGGCCGGGATCCCGGCAACGTGCTCCTCTCCCGAGGCAGCCGCTTCCGCCTCGAGGCGGAGATCATCCGCGATTCATCCCTCAAGTCGTCCGGACTGCTCTCGGTCAAGATGGGCGGACCGGGAGTCTACCCGCCGCAGCCCGCCAGCGTGACGACCGAAGGCACCTACGGACGCGTCGACTGGAAGACCAGCGAGGGCGAGGACCGTTACCGCCGCTCGCTCTACACCTTCATCAAGCGCACCGCCCCGTTCGCGATGGCGACCACCTTCGACGCGCCGACCGGCGAGTCCTGCGTGGCGCGGCGCGACGTGTCCAACAGCCCCCTCCAGGCGCTGACCCTGCTGAACGACGAGATGTTCATGGAGACCGCGCGCGCCCTCGGGCAGAAGGCCGTGGACGCGGCGACCGATGACGACTCGCGCATCCGCTTCATCCTCCGCCGCTGCGTGATCCGCCCGCCGTCCGCCGAAGAAGTCGGGATGTTCAGGAAATTCGTGGCCGACCTGCGCGGGCGCAGGCTGTCCGAGCAGGAGGCCTGGACCTCCGTGGCCCGCGCCGCCCTCAACCTCGACGAAGCCGTCACGCATCCCTGATCACGATGACGGATGGCAGATCACGGATGACAGAATAAACAATACCTAGACGAACCCCCTCACACTCCTGCAGCGATCTGTCATCTGTCATCCGCCATCTGTCATCCTCCATCCTTCATTCTCCTTCTTTCATCCTTCATCCTCCTTCAGCCATGCCTCCCCGCCCCAACGTCACCCGCCGGCACTTCTTCCAGGACTGCGCCCTGGGCGTAGGCAAGATCGCCCTCGCCTCGCTGATGAGCGACGGACTCACCGGGCGGCTCGCCGCCGCCGGTTCGGGCATGCGCGCCGGACTTCCGCACCACGCCCCCAAGGCCAAGGCCGTCATCCACCTTTTCATGGCGGGAGCGCCCTCTCAGCTCGAACTCTTCGACCACAAGCCCGAGCTCGCCAAGCTGGAGGGCAAGCCGCTGCCCCCCTCCGTGATCAACGGACAGCGCTACGCCTTCATCCGCCCCGACGCCGCCGTGCTCGGGCCCCGTTACAAGTTCGCCCGCCACGGACAGTCCGGCGCCGAGCTCTCCGAGATGCTGCCGAACATCGCCACGATCGCCGACGACATCGCGATCGTGAAATCGTGCCGCACCACCCAGTTCAACCACGCCCCGGCGCAGATCTACATGAACACGGGCTTCTCCCAGCCCGGACGGCCCAGCATGGGCTCCTGGATCACCTACGGACTCGGATCCGAATCCAAGGACCTGCCCTCGTTCGTCGTGATGAGCACCGGCAGCGGCATCAGCGGCGGCGCGGCCTGCTGGAGCAGTGGCTTCCTGCCCACCAGCCACACCGGCACCCGCTTCCGCAACACGGGCGACGCCATCCTCAACACCGGCACGCCGGCCGGCATCGACGCGGCCACCCAGAAGGACACCATCGCCCTCATCAACGCGATGAACGACCGGCGCCTGCGGCTGGACGGGGACAGCGAGATCGCCACGCGCATCGCCAACTACGAGATGGCCTACCGGCTGCAGACGTCGGCGCCCGAGCTGATGGACCTCTCCACCGAGTCCAAGGAGACCCTCGAGCTGTACGGCTGCGACCCCAAGGTGCCGTCCTTCGCCCGCGCCTGCCTCCTGGCCCGACGCATGGTCGAGCGCGGCGTGCGCTTCATCAACATCTACAACGAGGGCTGGGACGCGCACAGCGACGTCGCGGGCAACGTGAAGAACAACTGCGCCAAGACCGACAAGGCCTCGGCCGCGCTGGTCAAGGACCTCAAGCGGCGCGGGCTGCTGGACAGCACGCTCGTGGTCTGGGGCGGCGAGTTCGGCCGCACCCCGATGGTCGAGGCCAGCGTCTCGCTCGGACGCAGCATGGGGCGCGACCACCACCCGCAGGCCTTCTCGATGTGGATGGCGGGAGGCGGCATCAGGGGCGGGCAGACGATCGGCGAGACCGACGAGATGGGCTTCAACATCGTCAAGGACGAGGTCCGCGTGCCCGACCTGCAGGCCACCATCCTGCACTGCCTGGGCATCGACCACGAACGCCTCACCTTCCGCAACGCCGGCCTCGACTTCCGCCTGACCGGCGTGGAGCCCTGCCACGTGGTGAAGCAGCTGCTCGCCTGAGGCGAAGTTTGTTGAGCCCGTAGCCCCGGGCCCCGATGGTGGCGGAGCAACTTACCGGCCACCCGGGGGTTGTATAGACACCCCGACCATGCCCGCCTTCTCGCTCGCCATCTTCTGGGGCGCCCTGCTGCTGTTCCTCGTCCAGCCGCTGATCGCCAAGTACATCCTGCCCTGGTTCGGGGGCAGCCCCGCGGTCTGGACGACCTGCATGCTCTTCTTCCAGCTGCTGCTGCTGGCCGGCTACGCCTACGCGCACTTCAGCACGACGCGCCTCCGCACCCGGACGCAGGTCGTCACGCACCTCGCGCTGCTCGGCGTCTCGCTGCTGCTCCTGCCCATCGCCCCGGGCGACCACTGGAAGCCCGCCGACGGCTCCTCGCCCACCGGCTCCATCCTGCTGCTGCTCCTCGGCACCATCGGGCTCCCCTACCTCGCGCTCTCCGCCACCGGCCCGCTCTTCCAGGCCTGGTTCAGCCGCGCGCATCCGGGAGTCTCGCCCTACCGCCTCTACGCGCTCTCCAACGTCGGCTCGCTGCTCGCCCTGCTCGGCTACCCCTTCCTGATGGAGCCGCGCCTCGGGCGGCACGACCAGGCGCTCTGGTGGTCCGCCGGTCTGGCGGTCTTCGCCGGGCTCGCCGCCTGGTGCGGACGGCAGGTGTGGCTGCTCGGCGACCTGCCTCCCGCCGCCACGGCCGAATCGGCGAAGACCGGCCGGCTCGACCGCGGCCTCTGGCTCGCCCTGCCCGCCTGCGGCGTGATCCTCCTCCTTTCGGTCACCAACCGCCTCTGCCAGGACATCGCCGTCATCCCGTTCCTCTGGGTGCTGCCGCTGAGCCTCTACCTGCTGACGTTCATCATCTGCTTCGACAGCCCGCGGTGGTATCACCGCGCGTTCTGGCTGCCGCTCCTCGGCGTCACCCTGGCCGCGGTCGCCGCGTGGATGGCGCAGGGCAACATGGCCACGCCCGACCAGGCCTGGCTGGCTCCGGTGGCGTGGGCGATGGACACCGCCGCCGGACTGTCGATGTTCGGCGAGATCGGACTCTTCCTCACGACGCTGTTCGTGGGCTGCATGGTCTGCCACGGCGAGGTCTACCGCCTGCGCCCGGCCGCCGGCGGACTGACGGGCTTCTACCTCTCGCTCTCCGCCGGCGGCGCCACCGGGGGGCTGTTCGTCGCGCTCGGCGGACCGGCGCTCTTCAACGACTACCTCGAGCTCCACGTCGGGCTGATGCTCCTCGGAGCGCTCACGCTCGCCGCGCTCTGGGCCGCCCCGGACAGCCCGCTGGCCGGATGGCGCCGGCCCTGGGCCTGGTGCGGGCTGATCCTGCTGCTCGGCGTGTTCGGCGAGGCCCTGCGCATCGACGCCCAGGCCCCGGTCTCGGGCCGCATCCTGCAGTCGCGCAACTTCTACGGCGTGCTCAAGGTGCTCGAGGAAGGCGACACGGGCGACTTCGACCACAAGCGCACGCTCCAGCACGGCGGGACGACGCACGGGCTGCAGTTCATGGCCGAGTCACGGCGCCGCGTGCCCGCCTCCTACTACACGGGCACGAGCGGCATCGGACGCGCCATGCGCACGGTCTGGCCGGCCGGCGGACGGCGCATCGGCGTCGTCGGGCTCGGCACGGGAAGCATGGCGGCCTGGGGACGTCCGGGCGACGTGATGCGCTTCTACGAGATCAACGACGACGTGGTGCGCATCGCCCGCGGCTCGTTCACGTTCCTCGCCGACACGCCGGCCAAGGTCGAGCTGGTCATGGGCGACGCCCGCCTCTCGATGGAGCGCGAACAGGACCAGCGCTACGACGTGCTGGTGCTCGACGCCTTCAGCAGCGACGCGATCCCCGCGCACCTGCTGACGAAGGAGGCCTTCGTCACCTATCGCCGCCACCTCAAGCCCGATGGGCTCCTGGCGGTGCACATCTCGAACCGCTACCTCGACCTCGAGCCGGTCGTCCGTCTCATCGCCAAGGAGTCGGGCCTGGGGGTCGCGGTCATCAACGACGAGGACGCGGTCGAGTTCAAGGTGGATGAGTTCAGCGGCGGCGCCTACACGTCGGACTGGATGCTGCTCTCGGCCGACGCCAAGGTGCTCGCCCAGCCGCTCATCGCCAAGGACGCCTCGGAGGAGCCGGAGATGCCGGCGGGAGCCCGGGCATGGACGGACGAACGGAGCGACCTGCTCAGCGTGCTGATGGCCGACGAGGGCACTTTCCTCGCCTGGCTGAAGGGCCTCTGACCGCTTTCCGCTGGCGGGCCCAACCCGACGGAGTCATAAGGAACGCACCCCCATGCGAACCCTCCTCGCCGCCCTGCTCTCCCTCTCCGCCGGAGCCCTCGCCGCCGACGGCCCGGTCAGGCTCACGCTCGCCGACTTCACCGACGCGGACGGCAAGGCGCCCAACGCGATGTGGTCGACGGACGCGGACGGGATCATCCACCTCAAGGGCAAGGGCGGCGGCGCGCTCATCTCCAAGGAGGAGTATGCCTCCTTCGAGCTCACCTGGGAATGGAAGCTGGAGGCCAAGGGCAACAACGGCATCAAGTACTGGGTCGCCAAGATCGGCAAGGAGTGGCTCGGCGTGGAATACCAGATGATAGACGACAACGGCCATCCCGACGGACTCCGCGGCGGCTCCCACAACACCGGCAGCATCTACGACATCGTCGACTCGGCCATGGACAAGGCGCTCAAGCCGGTCGGCGAATGGAACTCCAGCCGCATCCTGGTGAAGGACGGCAGGATCGAGCACTTCCTCAACGGCAGGCTGGTCTCCTCCGCCGACACGAAGTCGGAGGACTGGAAGGCGGCCGTCGGGCGCAGCAAGTTCCGCACGAAGCAGGGCTTCGCCCCCGGCAAGGGACGGCTGATGCTGACCGAGCACAGCGACCCCTGCTGGTTCCGCGGCATCGCGATCCGCCCGCTCTGAGCGGAGGCGCGCGCCCCTCGCCACGCTCCTGCTGCTCTGCGCTACCGTCTCGGGCGCGGAAAAGAAGGCCGCGCGCGGCCGCCGGACCGACGCCCTGGGGCGAGTG
>JBJTIX010000031.1:0-1504 GCA_046095205.1 Opitutia bacterium | reverse complement strand
GCGCAGGCGGTTCCCGAGGACGTCTTCCGAGCGGGTGAGTCCCGGGCCGCCGTCGAGCCCGACCCGGAGGGTCGCTCGCAGATGGCCACTTCGCCGCGGCGTCTCCCCACGCCCCAGGCGTTCGAGCTGCTCGGGCGTCTGGTGCGCCGCGACGAGGACGCCAAGGACCGCTTCATCCCGCTGCTGCAATGGTGGGCGATCGAGTCCCACCTCTCGCTGGACCGCGAGGCGGCCCTGGGCTTCCTCAAGGATGCGGCGCTCTGGGACCGGCCGGTCATGCAGGAGCACCTGCTGCCGCGTCTGATGCGGCGGTTCGCCACCGAAGGTCGCCGTGCCGACCTGCTCGTCTGCGCGCGTCTGCTCGGTCTGGCTCCCACTGCGGCCCACACGACCCACCTGATGAAGGGCTTCGAGGAGGCCTATCGCGGACGTGAGATGTCCGGACTGCCCGATGAGCTGCTGAAGGCGCTGGCCGCCTCCGGTCGCGCGCCCCTCGTGCTGCGCGTGCGGCAGGGTGAGGCCGCAGCGGTGACGGAGGCGCTAGGCATCCTGCGCAATCCGAAGTCCAAGCCCGAGGACCGCATCCTGCAGGCGCGTCTCTTCGGTGAGGTGCGTCATGCCGACGCTCCGGCGCTTCTCCTGTCCATCGCCACCGACGAGGCCTCTGTTCCTCTCCGCAAGGCGGCGCTGATCTCGCTCATGGCTTATGACGACGCCGCGATCGGGCCCAAGGCGGTGGCCATGCTCTCCGTCCCCAAGCTCGACGTCGAAGTCCGCACGGCCGTCCTGGCCCTGCTCGCCAGCCGTGCCCCCTGGAGCGCCGACCTGCTGAAAGCGGTGGAATCGGGCGCCGTCGCCGCCTCGGCCGTCCCGGCCGACATCGTGGATCGCATGCGCGGCCATGAATCGGCCGACGTGAAGTCGCTCCTCGCCAAAGCCTATCCCGCGCCCGCCGCGTCCGCTTCATCGGACTGGAACGCCAAGATTGCGGACGTCGAGAAACGCCTGAGGGCCGGCACTGGCAATCCCTATGCCGGCGAAGCCACTTTCATGGAACGCTGCGCCTCCTGCCATCGGCTGTTCTTCAAGGGAGGACGCATCGGCCCCGAGCTCACCGCGTATCAGCGCGACAACCTCGGCACCATGCTCATCAGCATCGTCAATCCCAACGCCGAGATTCGCGAGGGCTTCCAGTATTTCTCCGTCCAGACCGCCGACGGACGCTCACTCAGCGGCTTCCTCGTCGAGCGTGACAGCCAGATCCTCGTCCTGCGCGGACTTGAGGGCGAAGACATCACCCTGCGCCAGGCCGACGTGAAGGCCCTTGTGCCCATCGGACGCAGCCTCATGCCCGAGGGACTCCTCGACGGACTTTCCGATCAGCAGTTACGCGACCTCTTCGCCTACCTCCGCATCTCCCAGCCCATCACGAAGTGAGCGCGGCGAAGCCGCGAGGGTAGGGCTGACCGCCCTCGGTCAGCCGCCCCGTTCGCCGCCGCGCTAC
>JBJTIX010000030.1:0-6271 GCA_046095205.1 Opitutia bacterium | reverse complement strand
ATGATGACTTCCGCGAAGATCTCCGCGATGGCCTCGGCGAGGCCCCTGTCCACCGTGCGGTTGGCCACGATGATGCCGCCGAAGGGCGCCTGACGGTCCGTCTCGAAGGCCTTGTGCCAGGCCTCGAGCAGCGTGTCGCCGGAGGCGGCGCCGCAGGGGTTGGTGTGCTTGAGGATGCAGACCGTCGGGCGCTCGAACTCGCCGATCAGGTAGGTGGCGGCGGTGATGTCCAGGATGTTGTTGTAGCTGAGCTCCTTGCCCTGGAGTTGGTCGAAGGCCTCGTGGAACGAGCCGTAGAGCGCGGCCTGCTGGTGGGGATTCTCGCCGTAGCGAAGGCGCTGCGCGAGGGGCAGGGTGGAGGTGAAGCGTGCGGGCAGGCCGAGCACGTTGCCCTCGCCCGGCTGCGCCTGGGACTCCAGGTAGTTGGCGATGGCCGCGTCGTAGGCCGAGGTGCGCTGGAAGACCTTGAGGGCGAGTTCGCGACGGAGCGCGCCGAGGGCGTCCGGATCCTTCATGGCCGCGAGCACGCGCGGGTAGTCGGCGGGGTCGGTGACGACCGAGACCGAGGCGTGGTTCTTGGCCGCGCTGCGCAGCATGGAGGGGCCGCCGATGTCGATGTTCTCGATGGCGTCCTCGAAGGAGCAGCCGGGCTTGGCGACGGTGGACTCGAAGGGGTAGAGGTTCACGACCACGAGGTCGATCAGGTCGATGCCGTGGTGCTTCGCCTGCTCGAGGTGCTCCGCGGAGTCACGGCGGCAGAGCAGGCCGCCGTGCACCTTCGGGTGCAGGGTCTTGACGCGCCCTTCCATGATCTCGGGGAAGCCCGTGTGCTCGCCCACGTCGGTCACCGGCAGCCCGGCGTCGCGCAGCGCCTTCGCGGTGCCGCCGGTCGAGAGCAGCCTGTAGCCGTGCTCCTTCACGAGGGACTGGGCGAAGGGCAGGAGGCCGGTCTTGTCGCTGACGGAGAGGAGGGCGAGGGGCATGGCAAATGTGCCGTGATTGGGTAGGGGATGCCCTGATGGGTCAAGAGAGAGACAGGCGGACCGTCCTCCAACCCTTCCTTGACCCCCCGCCCCTTTTTCCCTCCTTCCAAGGGTCATGTCGACCGCCCTCCTGTTTTCCGGCCAAGGCGCCCAGGCCGTCGGCATGGGCAAGTCGCTGTACGAGGGCTCCCCCCTCGCCCGGGGCCTCTACGACCGGGCGGCCGCCATCCTGCCTTTCGACCTCCGCAAGGCCTCCTTCGAGGGCCCGGTCGAACTCCTGACCGAGACCCGCGTCTGCCAGCCGGCCCTCTACGTCCAGGGCTACGCCATCGCCTCGATCCTCCGGGAGCGCGGCCAGCTCAAGGACCTCTCCGCCTGCCTCGGCCTCTCGCTGGGCGAACTGACCGCCTACGCCGTGGCCGGCGTCTGGGACTTCGAGACCGGACTCAAGGTCGTGGCCGAGCGCGGCCGCCTCATGCAGGAGGCCTGCGACCGCACCAAGGGCGGCATGGCCGCCGTCATCGGCGGGTCCCGCGAGGACATCGCCAAGCTCTGCGCGGCGTTCGACATCGACGCCGCCAACTTCAACTGCCCCGGGCAGGTCGTGATCTCCGGAGACGCCGACCGCGTCACCCAGGCCGTCGCCCGCGCCAAGGAGTTCGGGCCCTTTAAGCTCGTGAAGCCCCTCGTCGTGGCGGGCGCCTACCACAGCCGCCTGATGGAGCCCGCGCGCGCCGCCTTCGAGGCGCACCTCGCCGGCGTCGAGTTCCGCCGCCCGCAGGTCGCCGTCTATTCCAACGTCTCCGGCGGCACGCTCTCCGAACCCGCCGACCTGCGCGCCGCGCTCGTCCGCCAGGTCGTCTCCTCCGTCCTCTGGGAGGACGACTGCCGCGCCGCGGCCGCCTCCGGCGTCACCCGTTTCCTCGAATGCGGCCCCGGCGCCGTCCTGGCGGGCATGATGAAGCGCACCGCCCCCGAGGCGCCCGTCACCTCGCTCAGCGAGCTGGCCGACATCCCCGCCTGAGCCGTCGCGCCGCCCCGCCGTGCCCTTGGACAACATCCGCAACTTCTGCATCATCGCCCATGTCGACCATGGGAAGACGACGCTTTCCGACCGGCTCCTGGAGCACACCAAGACCATCGAGAAGCGCCAGATGAAGGAGCAGCTGCTCGACGCGATGGACCTCGAGCGCGAGAAGGGCATCACCATCAAGTGCCACCCGGTGACGATGAACTACGTCGCGCCCGACGGGCAGGCCTACGTCCTCAACCTCATCGACACCCCGGGCCACGTCGACTTCGCCTACGAGGTCTCGCGCTCCCTCGCCGCCTGCGAGGGCGCCGTGCTGCTCATCGACGCCTCCCAGGGCGTCGAGGCCCAGACGGTCGCCAACGCCACCCTGGCCATGAACCAGGGCCTCGAGATCGTGCCGGTCATCAACAAGGTCGACCTGCCCAGCGCGCGGCCCGAGGAGGCCCGCCGCCAGGTCGAGGACATCCTGACCATCCCTGCGCACGACGCGGTGCTCGCCTCCGGCAAGTCCGGCATCGGCATCGACGACATCCTGCAGGCGGTCGTGCGCCGCGTGCCCAAGCCGCGCTGGGCCGACTACCCGCAGGCCCGCGCGCTGGTCTTCGACTCGCTGTTCGACTCCTACAAGGGGGTGATCAGCTACGTCCGGGTCTTCTCCGGCACCTTCCGCCCCGGCCAGGGCATCGAGCTGATGTTCAACGGCGTGCGCTCCGTCATCAAGGAGGTCGGCACGTTCTCGCCGCGCATGACGCCCTGCGAGGAGCTCGGCCCCGGCAGCGTCGGCTACATCGTCATCAACATCCGCGAGGTGGCCGACGTGAAGGTGGGCGACACCATCACCCTCGCCGCCGACCGCGCCAAGGACCCCGTCCCCGGCTTCAAGGAGGTCCGTCCGATGGTCTTCAGCGGCATCTACCCGCTCGACACGGCCGACTACGAGAAGCTCAAGACCTCGCTCGCCAAGCTCGCCATCAACGACTCGGCGCTCTCCTACACGGCGGAGAGCTCCACGGCGCTCGGCTTCGGCTTCCGCTGCGGCTTCCTCGGCCTGCTCCACATGGAGATCATCCAGGAGCGCCTGCGCCGCGAGTACGACCTCGACATCATCTCGACCTACCCGTCGGTCGTCTACCGCGTCCACACCACCGACGGGCAGCTGCACGTGCTCGACAACCCGGTGATGATGCCCGACCCGTCGGCCATCGAGCGCATCGAGGAGCCCACCATCCGCGCCCACATCCACATCCCCGGCACGTCCATCGGCGACATGATGGCGCTCGTCCAGGAGAAGCGCGGCGTGCTGGAACGCACCGAGACCATCGACGCGGAGCGCGTGGTGCTGGTCTGCCAGCTGCCCCTCAACGAGATCCTGGTCGACTTCAACGACCGGATGAAGTCCATCACGCGCGGCTACGGCTCCATGGACTACGAGTTCGGCGACTACGTCGCCTCGGACCTGGTCAAGATGGACATCCGCGTCAACGAGGACCCGGTCGACGCCTTCTCCACCATCGTGCACGCCGCCAAGGCCGAGGGCCGCGGCCGTGCGCTCTGCGAGAAGCTCAAGGAGCTCCTCCCGCGCCAGCTGTTCAAGATCGCGATCCAGGCCGCCATCGGCTCCAAGGTCATCGCCCGCGAGACGCTCGGCTCGATGGGCAAGGACGTGACGGCCAAGTGCTACGGCGGCGACATCACCCGCAAGCGGAAGCTCCTGGACAAGCAGAAGGAGGGCAAGAAGCGGATGAAGCAGATCGGCAAGGTCGACATCCCGCAGGAGGCCTTCATCAAGATCCTCAAGAACGAGGGCTGAGCCCCCTTTCGGGCTTTTCCTGCGCCCCCGGCGGGCTACGCTGGTCCGACCGCCATGGGCTTCCTCGAGGACTACCGCCGCCGCCGCCGCCAGCGCAAGCTCGGGCGTTCGCTCCTCAAGGTCGCGCGTTCGATCGAGCTCTACCGCGGCGACGTCCTGCCCGCGGAGGACCTCGCCACCCTCCGCGCCGACGCCGCGCGTCTCCGCGAGGAGGTCGCCCGACGTCCGCAGACGGACGTCCAGGCGACGGAATCCGCCATCCTCCGGCTCCACGAGACGATGGTGCGCACGGGCGGCAGGATCTACCCGATCAGCGGGGCCTCCGACCTGATCGACATGATCGTGATGGCCGCGATCGTCGCCGGCGGCATCCGCAGCTTCTTCCTGCAGCCGTTCAAGATCCCCCCGAACTCGATGTGGCCGACCTACAACGGCATGACGGCCGAGGTCCGCCGGCCCTCCGATCCGGCCCCGGGCCCCGTCGAACGCGCCGTCAACGTCCTGCAGTGGACCTTCACCCACGTGCACCACGCCCCCGCGGACGGCGAGGTGGTCATCCCCCTCTCGAGCTACGGCAACGGCTTCGTCCTGGCGGGCAAGACCAGCCTGCCCAACTCCGGGCTGCTCGGCACGGGCCTCTTCGGCGGGCGTGACGACGTCTACCAGCTCTTCGTCGGCGACCAGGTGCTCTCGGTCACGGTGCCCGGAGACTTCGGCTTCGAGGGCGTGATGCTGCGCACGTTCTTCCCGGGGGAGGCCGCCCTCACGCCGCGGCGGCAGGACGACGACCGCTGGCAGGCGGTGTTCCAGCGCGCCAGCCGAGAGGGCCTGCTGGTGCATGGACCCCGCGGCCCCGGGCTCCGCACGGGCCTGCGGGTCAGGAAGGGCGAGCCGATCCTCAACTTCGACATCAAGACGGGCGACTTCCTCTTCGTGGATCGCGTGTCCTACCACTTCCGGAGCCCTCGCCGCGGCGACACGTTCGTGTTCCAGACGGGCGGCATCCCCGGCCTGGCCGACGGGCTCGGACGGCCTTCGCAGAGCTACTACGTGAAGCGCATCGCGGGCGCCCCCGGTGACCGCGTACGCGTCGACGCCGAGGGCCGCCTGCTCGTCAACGGGGTGGTGGCCACGACGCCCGAACCGGTCGCGCTCAACAACCGCCGCGCCACGGACAAGGGCTACTACGGCTTCCTGCCTTCGGTGACTTCCTACCAGTACGCGATGCCGATCGACACCGAGCACCGCGTCTCCGAAGGCATGTACTACGCGATGGGCGACAACTCGGCCAACAGCTTCGACTCGCGCGGCTTCGGGGAGGTGCCCGCCCGCGACGTGGTCGGTCCCCCGCTCATCATCCTGCACCCGTTCACGTCCCACTGGGGACCGGCGAAGTGACGGACGGCTTCGCGCTGCGGCCGGCCGTGCGCGGCGACGCCGACGCGGTGCGGGCGGTGGTCTTCGACGCCCTGCGCGAGCACGGGCTGGAGCCCGACCCGCAGGGCACGGACCGCGACCTTGACGACCTGCCCCGCGCCTATGCGGGCGGGATTTTCGACGTGCTGCTCGACCCCTCGGGTCGGGTGGTCGGCTCGGTCGGCGTCGCCGACGAGGGCGACGGGGTCTGCGAGCTGCGCAAGATGTACCTCGCGCGTGAATGCCGCGGCCGGGGGCTCGGGCGACGGCTGCTCGACCACGCGATGCTCGCGGCCCGCGGGCGCGGGTTCAGGTCGATGCGGCTGGAGACGGCCTCCGTGCTGGCGGACGCGACGCGGCTCTACCTGCGCGCGGGCTTCGTCCCGCTGGCGCGACCTCCTCGCAGTCCGCGCTGCGACCTCCTGCTCGCGCTCGACCTGTAGGCGGCCGAGGCGGGTCTCAGCCCCGGAAGCCCTTGAGCCGCCACGCGGCGTCGGCTTCGCGGTCGGTCCGGAATTCGATGACGCGCACACCCTTGCCGCGGATCTCGAGCAGTCTTCGCAGGTCGCTCCAGCCGGCCGCGAGGTCGTGGCGCACCTTGTGCGCGGCGCAGAGCTTCGCGAAGTCGGTCGCCTGCGGGGTGCCCCAGAGCTTTTCGAAGTGGGCGTTCTTCGCCACGGCGAGGTGGTTGAAGATGCCTCCGCCCTGGTTGTTGATCACGACGACGGTGAGGTCTCCGCGGTGGCCGTAGGCGGAGAGCAGGGCGTTGCTGTCGTGCAGGAAGGTCAGGTCGCCGCAGAGGAGCACGGTGCGCCTGCCGTCGAACGAGGCGCCCAGCGCGGTCGAGACGGTGCCGTCGATGCCGTTGGCGCCGCGGTTGCAGAGGATCTCGGGGCCGGGGCCGGCGGGATGGTAGAACCATTCGACGTCACGGATCGGCATGCTGCTGCCGACGAAGAGGCGGTCGTCCGGGCCGAGGGCTTCTTCGAGCAGCTCGACGACGCGGCCTTCGAAGGGCCAGTCGACGTT
>JBJTIX010000029.1:0-3721 GCA_046095205.1 Opitutia bacterium | reverse complement strand
GGACGACGTCCGCGTCATCTCCCATCTGGCCGGCCGGCTGAGCCTGCCTTCCACCGCCACCGTGACCGTGGATCAGGTCGCGGGAGGCCTGACCACCGTCATGGGCACGGCCGGACAGTCCAACGAGCAGGTGGGCCTCGCCATCAACGCCTCAATCCTCGCCGGCGGCACCATCAACCAGGAAGGCCTCGGCGTCCTGCAGCTCGGCGGCTTCAGCAGCCAGTCCCTCACGGTCAACGTGAACGCGGGCCAGCTGGTCATCGGCCCGAACACCGGGGGCTCCGCCTCCAATTACATCGATACGGCGGTCAACCTCGCATCCTCCGGCACGCTGCTGGACATGCGCGGCAATTCCAACGTGGCTTTGGGCACGATCAGCGGCGTCGCGGGGACCATCATCAAGAACTTCCATCCTACCGCCGGTTCCACGCTCGTCACCGGCAACGGCGTGAGCGGGACCTTCGCCGGCACCTTCGTCAGCGACTTCCGCTACGGCGACAACTCCAGCTTCAACGTGTTCAAGATCGGGTCCGGTAATTGGACGCTGTCCGGCGACAGCTCGACCAGCCTGCTCGGCACGTTCTCGATCATCGGCGGCACCGTCACCCTGAATCAGGCGACGGGCAAGCTGGGCTTCTTCACCACGAACCTGAGCCGCGGCGGCGTGCTGACGCTCAATGGCGCGAACGCCCTCAGCGACCGTCTCGGCGGCGCCAGTTCCATTCAGGGCTCCAGTGACCGCGTGTTCAATAACCGCGGCGGCGTGCTGAATTACGCCGGCAGTTCCGCCGCCGCCGTCGTCGAGGCCCTTGGCACGGCCCAGAACGTGGCCGGCCAGACGGTCTGGAACCTCACGCAGAACGCCGGCAATCAGACGCGCATCAACATCGTCGCGTTCAACGCTCAGACCGGCACGCTCCCTGGGGCGCTGACGCTGAATGCCGGCGCGACGGGCACGCTGGGCGGAGGTGCCGCCGGCGCCAACCGCGTCAATGTCATCGCCACGACGCCGAACCTGGTAGGCACCAATCCCGCGGTGGCCGGCTCCGTCACCAACGGCGTCCGCCCCGACATCATCGGCATCGACAGCTCCAACACCCTCGGCGGCTTCGTCACCCATGACGCCAACGGCTTCCGCCTGCTGACCTCCTCGGAGTATCGCAGTCTGCTGGCCTCTTCGACGGGCACCGGTGTCGTGCGCCCGGCGACCATGAACAACGCCGTCACGGTCACGGTCGACGACGCCTCCGGGCTCTTTGCGGGGATGGCGGTCACCGGCACGGGTGTGGCCGCCAATTCCACCATCAGTTCCATTTCTGGAAACACCGTCACCCTGAGCGCGGCCACCACGGGCGGGGCGCAGACTTCGAGGCTGACCTTCGGCGCCACGGCGACCGCTAATTTCGTCACGGCTGCTTCGGCCACCTTCCAGCAGGCGACGACCGTCCAAAGCCTGACGCTCAATAGCGGCGGCGGCGTCGCCTTCAGCGGCGGCAACATGAGTTCGTCGCAGAGTCCCTCCGGTCAGTTTTTCGGACTCAGCGGCGCGCTCAACACCCTCACCAACACCAGCGGCGGCTTCGTCGTCAACGCGGGCAACGCTGGATTCTCCGGTGGCACCGTCACCGCCGCGGCCAACCCGCTGCACTTCCACGTTCTCGGCGGCGCCACGACTTTCACCTTCGGTTCGACGGCCCTGGGGGCGGGTGGCCTGATCAAGTCCGGCAACGGCGTGATGACGCTTACCCAGGCCAGTTATAACTCCGGGGGAATCACCGTGAACGATGGCACGCTGAGGCTCGGGGCCGGACTGGCCGCCAATCCGTTCCTGGTCATCCCGACCGTTACCGTGCCTACGGTGGCCGACCTCAATGTCAACGGCGGCATCCTCGACCTCAACGGCAACACCCAGGCTTTCCGTCGCCTCACGCAGTTCACCTCCAGTGTCTATGCCAACGGATCCGGCTCGGTCACCAACAGCTCGACCTCGGCCGCCACCCTCATCGTGGCGCAGAACAACGTGGACGCCACCTTCTCCGGGGCGATCAGCGGCGGAAACATCAATTTCGAGAAGCAGGGCTTAAACTCCCTGGCCCTGATCACGGCCGGCAACCTGGGCAACGGGTCGCTTTCCGTCCGCGGTGGCACCCTTGTGCTGCGTGATGACGCCACTCTCACGACCACGGGCGCCGTGGCGATGCGCTTCGGCCAGCTGACCTTGGACAACGGCGGCATCTCCAGGGTTGCCGGCTCCCGGATCGGCACGGGAGCCGTCTCCTTGACCGGCGGCACGCTCGCCGTGTTCGCCGGCCCCCTGTCCGATTCCTTGACCCTCGGCGCGGTGACCATCAACGCCGGCGCCAACGTCATCCATAACCAGATCTTCGCGACCGGTGCGGCTTCCGGTTCGTCGTCGGTGCTCACCTTCCCCTCGTTGACCCGAGGCAGCGCCATCCAGTCGACGATCAACTTCACCAGCGCTGGCGGCACGCTGGGCGGAGCGGTGACCAGCAGTGCGGGAGCCGCGTTCAGCAACCAAGGTGCCAATCCGCAGATCATCGTCACCTCCGCGCCCTCCCTCACCAACAGCCTCATCGGGGGCTGGGCAGTGGTGAACGGCACCGACTGGGCGGGATATGTCACCCCGGGTTCGGCGGCTGCTCTGGCTTCGGGTGCGACCGGCGTGGGAGCGCTGGGCAGTTCCCTCAACTCCGTCACGGCTTTCCAGACAAATGGCAGCAACGTGATCAGTGTTCCCAACCCCTCCATGTATTATGTGGGTTTGGTGGTCAACGGGGTCGGCGGCCTGACCAATCCGACCGTTTCCGCCGTCAATGTGGCGGCTGGTACCATCACCATCAGCGGCAATGCCAATGCCACCGGCAACATCAACCTGGTCTCCAACCCGTTCAGCGTCTACTCGGCCAATGCAATCACCGCCGGGGTCGCCGCGGACAACATTAACACCACCGGCGAAGTCAGCGACATCACCGGGCGCACGATCAACTCCTGGGCCGTGCGCAACACGGGCGCAACCGCCACAGCAGGCCTGACCTTCCGTTCGATGGACCAGTTGCTCACCATCGGCACGGGCGGCATCCTCACCAACAACAACAGCCAGAATGTCAACTTCCTCAACGGCCGCATCACGGCGGGCACCACGGCGAATTCCTCCGTCTACGTCTTCGCCAACAACGGCCTCAACCAGTTCCTCAGCCGCATCGAGAACAATGGCAGCGGCGCCACCAACTTCGTGAAATCGGGTTCGGCGACAGTGACTCTTCGCGTGGAGCCTCGCATCGAGCTTGACATCACCACCTCCGATAGTCCGCTCATCACCTCGGCAGGCACGAACAGCACCGGTCAGGCGGGCGTTCCCGGCATGGTCGTCGGCATGGGCTTCGCAGCTGGGGTCATGGGCATCCCGGCCACCTCCATCGTCACCCAGATCAACAGCGGCACCACCTTCACCGTCAGCCAGAACGTCGGCACCGGCACCGGCACCAATAACAGCCAAACCTACACCGCCCCGGTCACCCAGGTCCTGGTTAATCAGACTCTGACCAGCGGCTCCGCCACCGTCACCGTCCCGGCCGGCACCGTCGTCTATCCGGGTATGACCGTGACCACCGCCGTCGGCAGCACCGGCACACTCGCCGCCAGCACCAAGGTGCTCAGCGTTTCAGGCACCACCGTCACCCTCTCAGCCAACGCCACGGGG
>JBJTIX010000028.1:0-17094 GCA_046095205.1 Opitutia bacterium | reverse complement strand
CGCCGACAACGTCGCTCCCTGCCTGCTGGGCGGCATCACCCTGATCCGTTCCAACGCCGAGCTCGACGTGATGGACGTGCCCATCCCGGACCGCCTCTGGGCCGCCGTCGTCCATCCGGACATCGTCGTGCTGACCAAGGTCGCCCGCGAGATCATGCCCCGTCAGGTGCAGCTCGAGATTTCGACCCAGCAGAGCGGCAACCTCGGCGGACTGCTGTGCGGCTTCTTCAAGTCGGACTACGGGCTGATCGGCCGTTCCCTGCATGACCTCATCGCGGAGCCGCACCGTCAGCGCCTGATCCCCGGGTTCTACCGCGCCAAGCGGGCCGCCATGGAGGCCGGCGCGCTCGGCTTCTCCATCTCCGGCGCCGGACCCAGCGTCTTCGCGCTCTGCGAGGGCGAGGAGACGGCCCGCCGTGCCGCCGAGGCGGTGGCCGCCGTCTTCACCGCGGCCCAGCTGAAGGCGACCCCGTACGTCTCCCGCATCAATCCCCAGGGCGTCCATGTCGTCTCCGAGTCCTGAGCTGGAGTTCGTCTCCACCGCGAATCCTGCCCTCCGCGCCGGCCTGCGCGACGTCCTCCTTTCCTCCGTGCCGGAGTGCGGCGGACTCTGGGTGCCGGTCCGCATTCCGAGTCTCCCCGCCGGTTTTCTCGACGGCCATGCAAGGTCCGGCTACGCCGCGCTGGCCGAGGCGGTGATCGCGCCTTACCTCGCGCGCGACCTGGGACCCGAAGTCCTCGGCGACCTCTGCCGGGAGTCCTTCAATTTCCCCGTGCCTCTCGTGCGCCCCGACGGGCTGCCTCCTTCCGTCGCGGGCCGCGCCTCGGTGCTGGAGCTCTTCCACGGACCTTCCGCCGCCTTCAAGGATTTCGCGGTCAGGCTTCTCGTCCGCGTCACGGCCCGGGTGCTTTCCGCCGAGCATCCCCGGTTCACCATCCTTGCCGCCACCTCCGGTGACACCGGCGGGGCGGTCACCGAGGCCTGTGACGGCGTCCCCGGCGTCCGTGCCGTCGTGCTCTACCCCCGCGTCGGCGTGAGCCCCGTGCAGGAGTCGCAGATCGCTCGCCGACGGCCCAACGTCGTCGCGCTCTCCGTCGACGGCACCTTTGACGACTGCCAGGCCCTGGTGAAGCGGGCGCTGGCCGACGCGTCGCTCCGCCGCGGCGAGCCGCTGCTGACCGCCAACTCGATCAACCCCGTGCGGCTCATCGCGCAGGTGCCCTTCGCCTTCCATGCGCGCCGTCTGGTACCGGCCGGCCGTTCCATGGCGGTCGTCGTGCCTTCGGGCAACCTCGGCAACGTCGGCGCCGTCCAGCTCGCGCGACGCATGGGACTCGACCTGAGGGCGCTCGTGGCCGCGACCAACGTCAACTCCCCGCTGCCCGAGCTCTTCCGTACCGGCGTCTATCGCCCGCGCCGTTCTGCGCCGACCCTCTCCAACGCCATGGACATCGGGTCGCCCAACAACCTTGACCGCCTGCTGGCGTGGCGGGAAGGAGGTCCCGCGGTCGCCTCCGTCACCGTGGACGACGCGCAGACCCTGGACGCCATGCGCCGCGTCCGTGCGGCCGGCGGCTACGTCATGTGCCCGCACACCGCCGTCGGCTGGAAGGCCGCGGAGGACCTGCTGGCCGCGCCCGGCGCCCCGGACGAGGCCGTCGTCTTCGGCACCGCGCATCCGGCCAAGTTCCCTGACGTCCTGCGGGAGGCCTTCGGCGACGCCGGCGTCTCCCGCTTCCCGGGCGAGCTTCCGCCCCCGGCGCCGCTGAAGGTCGGCAACGACTTCGACGCGCTGCGCGACGTGCTGCTCTCGGAAGCCGGCCGCGCCTGAAAAGAAGAAGGCCGGCTTCAGCCGGCCTTGTCGTGGGCGACCGTCAGGACCCTCACTCCGTCTCCGAGACCGCGAACGTCACGTTCGTGATTTCCGCACGGGCCAGCACGTCGAGCACGTTCATCACACGCTCGTAGCGGGCGGCTTCCTCGGCCTGCACCGTGATGAGCATCTTCGTCTTGGCCTGTTCGGCCGCCTTGCGCATCTGGACCATCTGGGAGTAGAGACCTTCGAGCACCCGGTCCTGGGGGGCGCCCAGCGGGTCCTCGTTGAGCGTGACCTCGCCTGATTCCGAGATGCCGATCGTGACCTCGTCGGGCAGCTCCGTCTCCTGCGCCGTCTCGGCGTTGCCGGGGAGCGTCGTCTTGAGCTCGTGCTCCACCTTGACCGCTCCGGCCATGACCATGAAGAAGAGCATGATCACGAAGACCACGTCGATCATCGGGGCGATCTGGAAGCCCGCGTCCGCGGGCGCCTCCTTGGGTGCCTGTTTCATGCGGTCATTCCTCGCGGTTCAGCCCGGAGAAGGCGATGTTGTCGATGCCCGCCTCGGCGCCCCATTCGAGGGCCTTGGAGATGTACTTGGCGTGGCAGTTGCGGTCGGCGCGGATGAGCAGGCGGAACTTCTCGTTGCCGCCCTTGCGCCGCTCCAGCTCCTTGGAGATGCCGTCCTTGTCGTTCGCGTCGAGCTCGCGGTCGTCCAGCTTGTAGCGGGCCTGTCCGGTGGTGGTGTCCCACGAGATGTTGATCAGGCCGGCCGCCGCCTTGTCGTCGCGCTTCACGCCGTGGCTGGCCACGGGCAGCGAGATGTTCTTGTCGACCTTGAGCACCTGGGAGGAGGTGATCGACATGAAGAAGATGAGCAGCACCAGGAGCACGTCGATCATCGGCGCGACCTGGAATTCCGGCTCTCCGTCCCCGCCTCCGCCTCCGCCTGCCATGTTGGTGTGACCCTAGGGGTTGGGGGTTGACGGCTCAGGCCTGGGGCTGGCTCGCGGCGGCGTTCCAGTCGGGCTTGCCCGCGTAGATCTCCTCGTCGCCGATCTTGCGGCCCGAGACATCGTCGTAGGGGAAGCCGCGGAACAGTCCGGCCACGACCTCCTGGACGTCATGGATGCCGTTGGAGATGCGGTTGCGCAGGAGGTAGTAGGCGATGAACGCCGGGATCGCGATGAAGAGGCCGGAGGCGGTGGCCACGAGCACCTCGCCGATGGCGCCCGAGAGCTTGGAGGGGTCGCCCACGCCGGAGGAGCTGAGCGTCTCGAACGCGCTCATCATGCCGGTCACCGTGCCGGTGAGGCCGATCATGGGGGTGCAGACCCCGATGACGGAGAGGTAGGAGGCGCTGCCCATCAGGTCACCCTGGACGCGGGTGATCTCGGAGACGATCGACTCCTCGGTCATGTTCTTGCCATCGGGGGCGAGGGCCACTCCGGCGCGGACCACGTCGCACACCGGCGAGGCGTTGGACTTGGCGAAGGCGTAGGCGCCCACGTAGTTGCCGGCCTTGAAGAGCTCGCGGAGCTGGGTCACGTGATCGACGGGGAGCAGGCGCTTGCGGCTGGTGTTGATGAAGCCCTGGACGATGAACCAGATCATCGCGACGGAGGCGATGGCGATGGGGTACATGACCCAGCCGCCCTCATGGAACAGGTCCATGAGCGTCTTCTTGTGCACCGCGGGGGCGGCGGCCGCCGCGGCGGCGGCGGGGGCGGCTTCCTGGGCGCCGAGGGCGGCGGCGAGCGTAGCGACGGCGAGGGGGGCAAGGAGGGTTCGGAGGTGCGTCTTCATGAGTCTGACTTGGGGTGTTTGGTGGGTATAGGTGGTGATGGGTGAGTGGGCAAGGACAGTTAGCGGTTGGCCGACTGGTCGTCCTCGGGACGGACGGCGTTCTTCTTGATGGCGGCCCCGTCGGGCAGGATGCCGGCGGCGGCCATCTTCTTCTGCTCCTCCTCGGCCTTGGCGATCTCCTCCTTGGGGAGCATCTTGCGGGCCTCGTCGGCCTCCTTGGAGACCGGGTAGGTGATGAGGATGTCCCTCAGGTAGCGGAAGGAGGTCTCTTCGAGCTTCTGCTCGCGGACGGCGGGACCGTCCATGCCGCGGAAGGCCTGGGCGGCGCCGAGCAGGGCCTTGGGGACCTGGTCCTGTTCGGTGCCGTAGAACACGGGCACCCGGAGGTAGGCGTTCATCGCGGCCTCGTACTTGCGCGAGGCGAGGAGGGAGGAGCCCTTCACGATGTGCAGACGGGCGAGCACCCCGGCGTCGTCCAGCTTCCCGATGAGGTCGTCGGCCTCGCGGATGACGGCCTCGTGCTCTCCGCGGCGGGAGCGCTGGATCAGGCGTGCGAGCTGGATCTTGGTGGCGATCTCCGGAAGGGAGGCGGCCTCGTCCTTCTCGAGGGTGTCGAGGAAGCCGCCGAGGGCGGCGTCGTTGTTGAGGCGGTCGAGGGCCTCCAGCTTGATGATCACGGCCTCGGTCCAGAGGCTGCCAGGGACCTTCTTCAGCGGCTCGAAGAGGCGGATGACCGACTCGACGTTGTCGAGGGCCTTGGCGGCCTCGCCCCGGTTGACGAAGGCGCGGGCCTCGATGAGGCGGGGCATCTCGGGCCAGATCACCTGGAGCACGTCGGACAGCTTGCGGGTGTTAGTGACCTCGATGCCGCCCTGCAGCGCGGTGCGCTCCACGGTGGCCTTGACCTGGTTGATGACGGCCTTCTTGGGGTCGACGAGCGGCTTGGGCGGCATCGTCGAGGTGTCCATCTTGAACGGGTCGTTGACCTCCCAGCGGTCGCTGCGGAAGACGAACGTCTGGGCCGAGGCGGCGGACGCGAGCAGGACGGCCGGGACGAGGGTGCGGAGGAATCGCATGGGTTTCAGAGCGAGAGGGAGAGGGTCTTGGCCTCGGCGGCCTCGGGGGTGTCCTTGATGCGGTCCTTGGACAGCATCTCGGTGAGCAGCACCTTGGCGTCGGGACGCTGGTTGAGCTTCACCAGCAGCTTGGCGGCGCCGAGGTAGGCCTTGGCGGACCAGGATTCGTAGCGCCGCCAGCCCTGGTAGCAGCGGCGGTAGTACGCGACCGCCTCGGGCAGACGGCCCTGGCGTTCCTCGATGAGCCCGAGCCAGAAGAGGGAGCCGGCGGTCTTCTCGCCGCGCCACTCCTTGGTCTTGGCGATCTCCTCGAAGCCCTTCTTGGCCTCGTCGTACTTCTGGGTCTCCGCGAGGCACTGCGCGCGGATGAACATGATGTTGAGCTCCTTGGACATGAGCGCGCGGGCCTCGATGGCCTCGTCGCAGAGCGCCATGGCCTCCTTGTACTTCTTGCGGCGCAGCAGGATTTCGGCCTGTCCGGCGTAGCCGTAGTCGGCGTATTCGGACGAGCGCGCCACGGTGAGGATGGCGGCGAAGTAGCCCTCGGCCTTGGCGAGGTCGCCCTTCTCCAGCAGGTGGTCGCCCACGACGGCGAGGATGGTCGGGCTGAGCTCGTCCGGCTTGTAGTTGGCCGCGATCTTGCTGAAGTTCAGCTCGGTCTTGGCGGGCTCGCGGGTGAACACGGCGAGCTGGCCCAGCGCGTAGAAGCCGCGGGCCTGGGCCACGAGGGACTCCTTGTTCTGGTCGAGCCGGAGCAGCTTGCGCATCTCGGCCTCGGCGTCGGCGGAGGTGTAGGCGCCGGGCTCGGGCTGGGTGCCGGGGCGCACGCGCTTCACCTTCTTCGCCACCTTCTCGGCGAGGAAGCCGATGAGCTTCTCCGCGCCCTCCTGGCGGCGGTCGTTGATGTTCTCGGCGACGGCGTCGGAGAGGATCTTGAGGGCGTTGTCCTTGGCGCGGGCGATGGAGGCCTGGCGCTCCTTCTCGACGGCGGCGAGCTCATCGGCCAGCTTGGCGGAGAGGGCCTTCACCTTCTCCTTGGCGGCGTCGAGGGAGGGCTGGACCGGGGGCGTGGCGCGCTCCAGCTGGTCGACCTCGAGGCGCTGCTTGGCGAGCTCGACGCTGAACTTCTTCTGGATCTCCTCGGAGCGGTCGGCGAACTCCTTGCGGTCGCCCATGCGCTCGGTGGCGCGGATGACCTCGTAGAGGTAGGTCAGCGCCTTCGGGTCCTTGGTGTCCCAGTTGTAGAGCTCCATGTAGAGCTCGCGCATGCGGCGGTGCTCGCCGCGGCCGGGCAGCATCTTGTTGAGCTCGCGCAGGACGAACTCGAGGGCGTTCGGGTTGCGGCGGCCGAGCTTGGCCGCGGAGATGTAGGCCTCGATGGCCTTGGCGGTGAAGACCTCCTTCTTCTTCTCGATCTCGGCCTTCTTGGCGAGGGCCTGGGCGCGGGCGGCCGGGTTCTGCGCGGCGCGCGCCACGAGGTCGGCCTCGCGGATGGCCTTGTCGAAGCCCTCGGCGAGACGGATGTTGGCGTCGCCCACGAGGGTGTGGACGTCGGGCAGCTGGACCACGATCTCCTCCGACTTGTCGGCGGAGTAGTCCTTGAGCCACTCCTCGCACATCTTGATGGTCTCCTCCGTCTCGGGGGGCTGGATGCCGAAGCGGACGATGGCCTGGCGGTAGCGCACGTCGGGGATGAACATGCCCTTCGGATACTCGGCCTGGTACTTGTCGAAGCCGTCCCGGGTCTCCTTGTACTTGCCCTGGTAGAACCAGCACAGGGCGCCCATGTAGATCACCTGCTGGCGCACGGGGGAGCGTTCGTACTTGGCGGAGAAGGCATCGAAGGCCTTGCGCGCGTCCTCCCAGTCGTACATCGAGAAGTGGCAGGCGGCGATGCGGAAGTCGAGTTCCATGGCCGCGTCGGGCGAGAGGTTCGTCACGTTGGCGCGCGCCCACTTGTAGTGCTCGATGGCCTCCTTGTAGTCCTCGTTGTCCTGGGAGATCTCGCCCAGGATGATGGCGATCGGCGAGGTCTCCTCGGCCTTGGGGAAGTCCTTGAGGAACTGCTTGCAGACGTCCTGCGCTTCCGTGCGGCGGCCCATCTGGCGCAGCGCCAGCACGTAGTAGTAGTAGGCGCCGGTGATGCGCGAGAAGCCCTTGCTGCGCTCGAAGATGTCCTTGAACGCGACGTAGGCCTCCCAGGGGCGGCCGAGCTCGAGGAGGCAGAGGCCGATGCGGTAGGAGATGAACGCGTCGTAGTCCTTGTTGGCCTTGAAGTCGGCGTCGATCTTCTTGAAGCCTTCGAGGTCGAGGCGGGCCTGCTCGATGCGGACCTTCATCTCCTCGTTGGGCTTCGGATTGGCCTTGGTGAGGGCCTCGAGGGCCTCCTCCTTGGTGGCCATGGCCTTGGCGAGGTCGCGCGTGACGGCGGCCGAGCGCATGGTGCCCTGGTAGCTGGCGAGGGCCTGCCGGTAGAGCGTGCCGCGCACGGCCTCGTCGACGGCGGAGTCGGCCGAGGTGAAGCGCGCGTCGCCGATGCTGAGGAGCTGGAAGTTGGAGCGGATGAGGTCGGCGGGCGATCCGGTCTTGAAGGCGTCGACCTTGGCCTTCAGCTGCTCGGCCTCCTTGGGCAGTCCGAGCTTGGTGTAGATCTCGACGAGCTGAATGGCGGCCTCGCGGCGCTCGGGCGTGTTCACGCCCTCGCCGATGGCCTGCTGGAGGAAAGTCACGGCCTGGGAGTAGCCGGCCTTCTTGGCCTCGTCGGTGCCGCTCTTCGCGCGGTCGACGCTGATCTTGGCGGAGAGGGCGAAGGCGTTGACGCGGACTTCGGGGCGTTCGACGATGTTGTTGCGGATCTTCTCGAGGCGGGTGAGCGCGGCGTCCCACTTGCCCTGGTTGGAGAGCGATTCGATCAGCGTCAGCTCGGCGACGCCGCGGCGGTTGTCGGCGTCGAAGAAGTCCTCGGTGCCCTTGGGGTACTTGGCGAGGAAGGACGTGAGCTCGGTCTCGGTGCGGGGCCAGTCCTTGATGAAGTAGTAGCAGCTGGCCTTGCGGAAGGAGACCACGGCCTTGTACATGTCCTGCGCGGCCTCGGCCTTCTTCTCGAGCTCCACGTACTTCTCCAGCGCCTCGCGGTACTTCTTGGCCTCGTAGAGCTGTTCGGCGGACTTGAAGAGGGCCGCGACCGGGTCCTCATCGGCCTTGGCGCCGGCAACCACGGCCCCGGCGGCCTGGGCCCGGAGGAGCGAAGGGGCGGGAGTTACGGCGATCAGGACGGCCAGGATAGCCGCCTTGGCCAGTCGGTAGGTGCGTGACTCTTTGGGGGCCGTCATGTTCAGATGGGTCCTTGGGGGTTGGGGACAGCAAATTAACCCCCGACGGCGAGAAATGCCAAGCCATAAGCCCCCCGTTCTGGAGGTTGCCGGCCTGTGAATAACCTCAGCGTCCGGGCTTGATTCCGGTCGCCAGCAGGGTCTCGAAATGAGGCTCCTCCGACTCGCGTGCGACGACCCTGGCGGAGGCCTCCCGGAAGCCGGCCTCCTCGATCCAGTCGCAGAGCTCGTTCTCACGGAAGCCCAGCCAGCGGTCGGCGTAAAGTTCGCGGGCCTTCTCGAAGCGGTGGGCCTTCAGGTCCAGCACGAGGAGGCGGCCGCCGGGGCGCAGGATGCGGCAGGCCTCGGCCAGGGCCGCCCGGGGGTTCTCCGCGTGATGGAGCGCCTGGCTCAGCAGGGCGAGGTCGACGCTGCCGGCGGGCAGGGGGACTTTCTCGATGTCTCCCAGGAGGTAGGTGACGTTGTCGAGCCGCTCCTTGCGGGCGAGGGTGCGTCCGACCTGCACCATGCGGCGCGAGTTGTCGATGCAGTGCACGCTGGCGGCTCCGCGGGCCAGCAGCCGCGAGAGCGTGCCGTCCCCGGCCCCGAGGTCCGCGATGCGCACCTTCGGCGTTAGCAGGAGGAGCATCTGCCCGACGGCCTCCCAGGACCGGCCGGGGCAGTAGTGCCGACCGAGCCGGTCGGCCACGCGGTCGAAATGCATCTCGGCCTTGCGCCGGCGCCGTTCGACGATCCGCGCCAGGGCGCGGAGGTCCGCGGTCGACTGCGCCTCGGCCGCGGCGGCTTCGCAAGCGGCCTCGACGAGCGAGGACACGCGCGCGGGCAGGCCGTGGGCCAGCGAGTAGTAGGTCCGCTTGCCGTCCCTCCGGTCCTCCGCGAGCCCGGCCTTCCTGAGCAGGGCGAGGTGGGTGGAGATGCGCGACTGCCCCATCGAGAGCACCTCCTGCAGCTCGCCCACGGCGAGCTCGGCGCGCCTGAGCAGGGCGATGATGCGGGTCCGGGTCGGATCCGCGAGCAGACGAAGTGATTCCCAGGGGGAGGGCATCGGACGCCCCTGCTTCTGACCGCGTCCGGGAGCGGTGTCAAAAGCGGAAGCCGTCCCTCAGCGCTTGTCCACCCAGCGGGTCACGGACACCACCGTCCACTTCTCGGTCCGGCCGTTGATGTTGGTCTCGAAGGTCTCCCCGGTGCGGTGGTTCAGGAACTGCTTGGCCAGGGGCGAGATGTAGGCGAGGGCGCCCTCCTCGGGGCGTCCGTCCCAGGCTCCCAGGATGTCGAAGGTCACGCGGACCTTGTCGGAGCCCCGGTCGAAGGTGACGGTGGAGCCGATGCCGATCACGTCGCGCTTGGCGTCGGTGAAGTCGGTGACGCGGGCCTTCTTGAGCATGGCCTCCAGCTCGGCCCGGCGGGCGGCGAGGGTGTCGTGCTCCTGGCGGGCCATCTTGTACTCGGAATTCTCGCGGAGGTCGCCGTGCTCCTTGGCCACCTGGATGGCCTCCTTGATGGCGGGGATGCGGTTGTTGACGATGTCGGCGAGCTCCCGCTCCTTCTCGTCCTTGCTGGACTGGGAGACGATGAGCTCTCGTTCTCCGGCCTCCTCGTCGGCGCGCTTGTTGCTGGTGACGGTGTAGGCGAGCGGCTCAATCTTCGTGAAGCGGGTGATGAGCTTGAGGCGGGTCATCGCGTCGAAGCCCTGGCTGTCGCGCAGCATGCGGGCCAGGTCGCAGATGGTCTCGGTGTCGGCGCGCTGGCCGTCGGCGGGCGCGATGAGGTTCGGGATCAGCTCGCCGTCCTTGACCAGCTCGAAGGCGAGCGGGATGCGGGCGGCCGAATTCGACTCGAGGGCCTCGGTGTCGATGGAGGAGAGGATCGCGCCCAGCAGCGAGGGCCCGATGAGGGGGCGGACGACTTCGGCGTACTTGCGGGAGTCGCGGTTCTTGACGATCCAGATGATGACGGGCGCCCGGAGCTCCTTGGAGTCGAGCCACTGGGCCAGGCGTGCGGCGACTTCGGCGGCAAGGCCGGCGTCGCAGAGGTAGGAGACGGTCTCCGAGACGAGCTTCGCCGAACCGCTCTTGGCGGTGCCGATCTCGCGGCTCTTCAGCAGGTCGAAGGCGCGTTCGGCCCACTTCTCGCCGTGGTGCGCGCGGATGAGGTCGAGCAGGGCGCGGATCTTCTCGCTGGTGTGCGGGATGCTCAGGGCGAGCGCGGCCAGGTCCTGCTCGTTGCAGAGCGCGATGATGTCGGAGGCCGTGGGGCTGGTCGTCTCGACGTTCTCGACCGCGGAGCGGAAGAACTTGTCGCGGTTCCAGATGCCGACGAGCGCGGCGGAGAGCCCGTCGCGGCGGCGGCCGGGAGCGGAGGCGGCGTTGACGGCCTTGGCGAGGTCGGAGGACACCTTGGCCAGGTTGGCCTCGGTGGCGGCGGAGCGGGTCTCGGCCGCGGAGCTGTCGGCCAGTTCGGCCAGGAGCTCGAGGCGACGGTCGAGGCCGGGCGAGGCTTCGTACTGGGCGAAGATGTCCTCGCCGAGGTCCTTGGGGGCCTCGAGGAGGGCGTAGACGCCGCCCTTGCGCTCGGGGATGAGGATGGCGCGGTCGCGGCGGAGCGCGGCGCGGGCCTTGGTCCACCAGGACTTGAAGGCGGCCGTCCGGTCCTTGCCGGCGGAGAGGGAGGCGAAGTGGATCCTGTCCAGGGCCATCTCAAGGGCGTAGGAGGTGCACTCCCCGGTGGGGAATTCGGCGAGCAGGGCCTTGACCAGCCCGGCCGGATCCTCGGCGGTCAGCCGGCCCACTTCGGCCCGGCCGGCCTCGGAAAAGGCGCGGGCCATCAGGCCGTCGGGGTTAAGGAATTCGATCTTGGCCGTGAAGAGCCCGGAGTCGATGACGTGCCCCTTCCGGGACTGTTCGGGGAAGTCGACGGTGAAGAGCTTCTTCTCGCCGTCAAAGGCGCGGATGACCCCGATGCCCCAGGTCTGGTGGATGCAGAAGGCCTCCTTGCCCTCCGTGACCCGGTCGATCGCCGACTGGAGTTGCTGCGCTTTCACGGCTTGCAGGCTGGAGTCCTTGTTGCTCATTGCAAAAGTGGGTTGTGGGCATAAAAAAACCCCCTTGCAAGCAGGAAGGCGGCCCCGATCCGGCCCCTCAGCCGAGCCCGTCTAACCGACCCATCCGCCATGGCCTTCAAGCCCGAAAAACCGCCCATTCACGGCGAAACGCCCGAGAGTCTGGCCGAGCGTCTCGCGGCCGACGGGCAGCCGCGATACCGGGCGGGCCAGATCATGGAGTGGGTGTACGCGCGCCGCGCCGAATCCCCCGCCCAGATGACCAACCTGCCTGCCTCGCTGCGCGCCTGGCTGGAGGCGACCTTCGACTTCTCCGCCACCGAGCTCGTCGGACGCCGGACCGCCTCGGACGTCACCCAGAAGGTGCTGCAGCGGCTCCGGGACGGGTCGTTCATCGAGACGGTCATCATCCGCGCCCCGATGGAGGGCGTCGGTCAGGAGCGCTCTCGCCGCACGATCTGCATCTCGACCCAGGTGGGCTGCGCCTACGGCTGCAAGTTCTGCGCTTCGGGACTGGAGGGCTGGAAGCGCGACCTCTCCGCGGGCGAGATCGTCTCCCAGCTGGTCCAGGTCTGCCGGATCGAGGACCAGGCGGACCCCGGCCGCGCCTCCAAGGGGCTGGCCTCCTTCGACAACATCGTGGTCATGGGCATGGGCGAGCCGCTGGCCAACTACGACAACCTCATGTCGGCGCTGCGCACGGCCAACGCCGAGTGGGGGTTCGGCTTCGGCGCGCGCCGCATCACGATCTCCACCTCGGGCGTCGTGCCGCGTATCCTGAAGCTCGCGGAGGAGCCGCTCGGCTTCCGTCTGGCGATCAGCCTGCATGGCGCCACGAACGAGGTGCGCGAGCAGATCATGCCGGTGAACCGCAAGTACCCGCTGGAGGAGCTGCTCCCCGCCGCGCGCGCCTTCGCCCGCCGTCACGGCCGCATGCTCACGCTCGAGTTCATCCTGATCCAGGACGTGAACGACTCCCTCGAGCAGGCCCGCCGCCTCGCCGCCATCGCGCGCGACCTGCACGCCCACGTGAACCTCATCCCCTACAACACCGTCGAGGGGCTGGCCTGGAAGCGTCCTTCGCTCACGCGGCAGGACCGCTTCGTGAAGGAGCTGCGGGCCGGCGGCGTGACCGCCACGCTGCGCCGCGAGAAGGGGCACGACATCGAGGCCGCCTGCGGTCAGCTCCGGCTCCGCAAGGAGCGCGAGCAGGGCACGGCTACCCCGTGACGCCGCGCAGGAACGCGCGCCGGTCGTCCGCGCGGTAGAAGGCGGTGCCCGTCACGAAGGTGTCCGCGCCCGCCTCGCGGCACCTCGCCGCCGTCTCGGGATTGATGCCGCCGTCGACCTCCAGCCGGAAGCCCAGGCCCCTGCGGCGCCGCTCCGCATCGACCGCGCGCACGCTGTCCAGGACGGAGGGCATGAAGGACTGTCCGCCGAACCCCGGGAAGACCGTCATGCAGAGGACGAGGTCGGCCTGCTCCAGGTAGGGCATGATCCGCACGGGGTCGCAGTCCGGGTTCATCGCGAGCCCGGCGGGCAGCCCCGCCTTGCGGATCGCGGCCAGCGTCCGCGGGACGTCGTGCTGGGCCTCGACGTGCACGGTGATGCGGTCGGCGCCCGCCTTCACGAACGCCTCGACGTAGAGGTCGGGCCTGGCGAGCATCAGGTGCACGTCGAAGTGCAGGCGCGTGCGCGGCCGCAGGTCGGCCACGACCTGGGGGCCGAAGCTGATGTTGGGCACGAAGTGCCCGTCCATGATGTCCAGGTGCAGCCAGGGCGCGCCGGACTCCTCGACCGCGCGCACGCCCCCCGCGAAGTCGCCGTGGTCGGCGGCCAGCAGGGAGGGCGCTGCGATGCGGTCGGGCATGGTCACCAGGCCGCGAGCGCGGCGTCCCTGACCTGCGAGGCGATGTCCGCGTAGGCCGCCGGCCCGAGGCTCAGCTCGCCGGCCGCGGTGTCGCCGGTCGGCTGGAAGATCTGGGTGGAGCTGAAGTCGCGGTCCTTGAAGAGCGTGCGGCTTCCGCCTTCGGCCGTGAGCGTGCAGCGGACCACGAAGGTCACGCGGTGGCTCGCGAAGTCGCGCGCGTCGTCCACGCGGGCCGAGAGCGCTTCGCGGCGGAAGCTGACAAGCTCGGCCTCGAGCCTGGCGCCGCCCGGACCGAGCCGTACGCGCGGATCCAAGGAGAAGGCCTCGGCGAGCCGCGTGTGCAGGGCGGCGTGCACGCCCGTGCGCGAGGTCGAGTTCTTGACCGAGACGACCTCGATGGCGCGGAAGGGGGGCGGCGGGCCGCCGGCCCGGTAGGCGGAGCAGCCGGGCAGGAGGGCGAGCAGCAGGAGGGGCAGGGCGCGCATCAGCGTCTTTCGTTGTCGATCACCGGCCGCGCGTCCTCCTTGCGGAAGCCGAGCCCGTCGAGTCCGTCGCCCACCGCGGCGGGCTTGGCCTCGGCGGCCTTGCGGGGCCGGGGGTAGGGGCCGAGCACGCTGTCGGCCAAGGTGCGGGGCGGCTCGCCGAGCGTCTCGATCTCGGCGTTGAGGGCCGCGGCGTCCTTGGCCGCGGCGGATTCCGGCGCCACCGTCCGGCAGGAGTTCGCCATCAGGCGCGCGGCGTCGGGGTTGTTGCGGCTGCGCCAGTAGAACTGGGCGACCAGCAGGCGGGAGCGCGCGGCCCGGTCGCGGAGCGCCGCCACCTGCTCGGCGGCGACCTTGGCGCGGGGGTCCTTCGGGAACTGCTCGATGATCGTGCGCCAGTGCTCCGCCGACTCGAGGCAGGCGGCCTGGTCCCAGGCGGCGCCGAGGGATTCGGAGCTGCGGAGGCGGGCCACGAGCTCAAGGGCCTCGGGCAGGTGCTTGGAGGAGGGGTAGTCGCTGATGATGCGTTCGAGCGCGGCGTCGGCGCGCGCGGGGTCGTCCTGCGTGAGCGCGAGGCGTGCGGAACGGATCAGCGCCTCGTCGGCCAGCGGGCCGTTGGGCGCCAGCTTCACGGTCTTGTCCCACTCGGCGTAGGCCGCGCCGCGGTCGCTGAACCAGGGGAACCATCCGCCGAGGCGGCGGCTTTCTCCGGCCGCATAGGCGGCGGCGACGTCGAACTGGACCTGCACCGCCTCGTCGAAGCGGCTGAAGGAGCTGTACTTGGCGGCCACCTGGGCCACGAAAGCGGACGCGTCGTCGAAGTTGCCCGCCTTCATCCGGAGGCGTGCCAGCTCGACCAGGGCGCGGCCGGCGGACTCGGCGTTGATCTCGGCCTCGGCGATGCGTTCCCAGGTCTCGGCGGCGAGCTTGAGGTCGCCGGCCTCCTGGGCGGCGGAGGCCTCGTCCATCTTCGCGAGCACGACCTTCTCGTCGGCTTCGGGCTGACCGGCGCGCACGCGCCAGCGTCCGCCTTCGCGCACGTATTCGGAGGCCTGGAGGCCGCCCGTCATGGCCGCCAGCAGGATGAGGAGGAGGGTGTTATTTATTGGGTTCATGCCAGCGAAGGAGGGTTGCGCCCCAGGTCAGCCCGGCGCCGAAGGCCACGAGCAGGACGAGGTCGCCGTGTCGGATGCGGCCGTTCCTCCAGGCCTCCTCGAGCGCGAGGGGGATGGAGGCGGCGGAGGTGTTGCCGTACCTGTCGAGGTTGCAGGGGAAGCGGTCCATGCCGACCTTGAGCTGGTCGGCCACGGCCTCGATGATGCGGATGTTGGCCTGGTGGGGGATGAAGCAGGCGACCTGGTCGGAGGAGACCCCGCACTTGGCCAGCACACGTTCGCAGGAGTCGGCCATCACGCGGACGGCCAGCTTGAAGACCTCCTTGCCGTTCATCTTCAGGGTGTGGCGGCGTTCGCGGACGGAGTCCTCGCTCGCCGGAGCGGCGGAGCCGCCGTGCGTGCAGTGGAGCAGCTCAGCGTTCACGCCGTCAGCGCCGAGCAGGTTGCCGAGCAGTCCGACGCCCTTGACGTCGGTCGTCTCGAGCACCGCCGCGCCGGCCCCGTCGCCGAAGAGGACGCAGGTCGTGCGGTCCTGCCAGTCGACGACACTGGAGAGCTTTTCGGCGCCGACGACGAGCGCCCGGCGGTAGCTTCCGGAGCGCATCATGTCGGCCGCGACCTGGGTCGCGTAGATGAATCCGGAGCAGGCGGCCGAGACGTCAAAGCAGGGGATGTCCCGGCGGAGTCCGAGCTTGGCCTGAAGCAGGCAGGCGGTGGCGGGGAAGGGCACGTCCGGGGTCATCGTGGCCACGACCAGCAGGTCCACGTCCTCGGGCCTGAGTCCGGCGCGTTCCAGGGCCTGGGCGGAGGCCTTGGCCCCCATGTCGGAGGGGTTCTCGGCGGGCCCGGCCAGCCGCCGTTCAGCGATGCCCGAGCGGGTGCGGATCCACTCGTCGGAGGTCTCCACCTGCTTCGACAGCTCCTCGTTCGTGAGGCGGCGCTCCGGCGTATGGACCCCTATGGCCCGCAGGTAGACGGAAGGGGCGCTGCTCATCTCCCTCCGAAATAACCCCCTGCAGGCCCGGATGGGAACAAAAAACCTCAGCCTTCGGCCGGGGTCGAGGAAATCACCGCGTTGGCGTCCGCGAGCGCGGCGTGCATGCGGCGTCCGGCACCGTGGCCGAGGGCCTCGGCTCCGCGGCGGATCGCGCTGGCGATGCCCTGGCGGTTGCTGGAGCCGTGGGCCTTCATGACGAGGCCGTTGAGCCCGAGCAGCGGCGCTCCGCCGTAACGTTCGGGCTTGAGCTTGCCCTTCAGCTCGCGGAGCAGCGGGAACATCGCGACGCCGCCGGCGAGGTAGACGGGATTGCTCTTCACCTTGTTGCCCACGAGGTCGCGGAGCATGTAGACGAGGCCCTCGATCGTCTTGAGGATGACGTTGCCGGTGAAGCCGTCCGTGACGACGACGTCGCAGGCGTCGCCGAACACGTCGAAGCCCTCCACGGGCCCGACGTAGGCGATGCGGTCGCCCATGGCCTTGAGCAGGGCGTGCGCGCGGTTGATGCGCGGTCCGCCCTTGCCCTCCTCGGTGCCGACGGTGAGGAGGCCGACGCGCGGGCGCTCGATGCCGAGCGAGCTCTGCGCGTAGATGGAGCCGAGGACGGCGTTGTGGACGAGGTGCTCCGGCGTGGCGTCGGGATTGGCGCCGACGTCCAGCATGATGAAGTGGCCCTCGCGGCGGGGCATGATGGCGGCCAGCGCCGGGCGCTCGGCGCCTTCCATCGGCCGGACCTTGATGGTCCCGGCGGCGACGAGGGCCTTGGTGTTGCCGGTCGAGACGACGGCGTCCACCTGGCCCTCCTTCAGCATCTCGAGGGCGACCACCATCGAGGAGTCGCGCTTGGACTTCAGCACGGTCATCGGCGCATCGTCGGGCGAGACGATGCCCGGGGCGTGCCTGAAGATGACGCGCGGCCCGCGCAGGGCGCGATGATCGAGGGAGAGGAGACGGAGGTTGTCCTCGTGGCCGACGAGCACGATGGAGTCGGCGGGGCCGATCGTCCCCTCCTTGATGGCGAGGGCGGCTCCGGCCACGGCTTCGGACGGACCGAGGTCGCCTCCCATGCAGTCGAGGGCGATGCGGTGTCCTGCCTTCGGAGCTTCGTCTGTCATGCGTGCGGGCTCAGCCCGACGGCGGCCTTCAGGCGGCCTTCTCGATCACCTGGCGCCCGCGGTACTTGCCGGTGATCGGGTCGACGCGGTGGGAGCGGCGGAGGGCGCCGGATTCGGCGTCGCGCACGAGCTTCGGGGCGCGGAACTGGTTGGCTCCACGGCGGAGGCGGCTGCGGCGCTTGGACTGCTTGCGTTTCGGGTTGGCCATGGTTCTGCGCTGGGTTGAGGGTATGTTCTACCCCCCTGTCCCCCTCGGTCAAGCCCCCTTTCCTTGGCCTTGCGCCCGTTCCGGCCCCGGTTTCGCTCCTTGGGCATGTCCGGCGCGCCAGCCCTATTTCTCGACCGGGACGGCAACCTGATCAGGGACCATCACCACACCTGCCGGGTGGACCAGATCGAGCTCATCCCCGGGGTCAGGGAGGC
>JBJTIX010000027.1:0-8605 GCA_046095205.1 Opitutia bacterium | reverse complement strand
GACAGCTCGCCCACCTCGCGGTTCGGAAGCACCATGAGGTGTCCCGGGGCGTAGGGGTAGGCGTTCATGATCACGAAGCAGGCGGAGCCGCGGTGGACGATCAGCGAGGCGCGGTCGTCACCGGCGGCGAGCAGCGCGGCGAAGGGACTGCCCTGCCCTTCGGGCCTGGGGGCGGCGACGTATTGCATGCGCCAGTAGGGATGAAGCATCTCGGACATGGGAAGTCAGGGGCGGGCAGCGTGCCAGCGCCAGGCGGAACGCACGATGTCGTCGAGCCCCACGAAGCGCGGCTTCCAGCCGAGCTCGGCGCGGGCGCGTGACGCGTCGGCGTAGAGCGCGGGCGGGTCCCCTTCGCGACGGGGCCCGAAGGCGTGCGGCACCGGCCGGCCGCCGACGCGCTCGACCGAGGCGATGACCTGGCGGACCGAGTGCGGGCGGCCCGTGCCCAGGTTGAGCGCGAGCGAGACGCCGGGCCGGTCCAGCCGCCCGAGCGCGGCGACGTGCGCGTCGGCCAGGTCCTCCACGTGCACGTAGTCCCGGAGGCAGGTGCCATCGGGCGTCGGGTAGTCGTCGCCGAAGACCGTGAGCGGCGGCCGGCGGCCGAGCGCCGCGCCGATCGCCAGCGGCATCAGGTGCGTCTCGGGCTCGTGATCCTCGCCCGTCGAGCCGTCGGAGGCGGCGCCGGCCGCGTTGAAGTAGCGGAGGGCGGCGAAGGACAGCCCGCGCGTGCGCGCGGCCTCCTCGAGGCGGAGCTCGACGTCGAGCTTCGTGCGGCCGTAAGGATTCACCGGCGCACGGGGCATGTCCTCCGAGATGGGGACCGCGGGCGGCACGCCGTACACCGCGCAGGTGCTGGAGAAGACGAACTTCGCGACCCCCGCGGACGCGAGGGCCTCGAGAAGGGCGGCCGTCTTGACGACATTGTGGGCGTGGTAGCGTTCGGGCTGCCGGACCGACTCGCCGACGTTGGCGAGGGCGGCGAAGTGGAACGCCGCGCCGATTCCGTGCACCCTGACCGCCTCGCGCACCGCGGCGGCATCGGCCATGTCGGCCCGCACGAGCGGCGTGCCCCCGGGCACCGCCGAAGCGTGGCCGAGCGAGAGATCGTCGAGCACGACCGCCCGGTGCCCCGCGGCCAGCAGGCGGCGGACGCAATGGGAGCCGATGTAGCCGGCGCCGCCCACCACGAGCACGTTCATGCGTCGAAGATGGCGGTCGCCCCGCCGAGGGGCAAGCGGGTAGAGCCGGCATCCAAACCTTGCCAGCGCGGGCCGCAGCCGCCTATCTCCACACGTCCATGGACGTGACGCCCGGCACATACGATTTCACCGCCTTCGAGCGGCGCTGGCAGGAGCGTTGGCTCAAGGAGGGCGCCTTCCGCGCCGAGCCCGCCTCCTGCGGGAAGCCGAAGTACTACGTCCTGGACATGTTCCCCTACCCCTCCGGGGCCGGCCTGCACATCGGCCACCCGGAGGGCTACACCGCCTCCGACATCCTCGCCCGCTACAAGAAGGCCAGGGGCTTCAACGTGCTGCACCCCATGGGCTGGGACGCCTTCGGCCTGCCCGCGGAGCAGCATGCGATCGCCACCGGCGAGCACCCCGCCGTCCAGACCCGGCGCAACATCGACAACTTCCGGCGACAGCTGCGCATGCTGGGCTTCGCCATCGACTGGGACCGCGAGTTCTCCACCACCGACGAGGAGTACTTCCGCTGGACGCAATGGATCTTCCTCCAGCTCTTCCGCCACGGCCTCGCCTACGTCTCGGAGAAGCCCGTCTGGTTCTGCCCCGCGCTCGGCACCGTGCTGGCCAACGAGGAGGTGCTCAACACGCCCGAAGGCCCCCGCTCCGAACGCGGCAACCACCCCGTCGAGCGCCGGCCCATCCGCCAGTGGGTGCTGCGCATCACGGCCTACGCCGACAAGCTGATCGGCGGCCTGGACGCGCTCGACTGGCCCGACTCCACCAAGCGCCTCCAGCGCAACTGGATCGGCCGCTCCGAGGGCGCCGAGGTCTCCTTCGCGCTCGAGGGGCACGCCGAGGCCCTGACGGTCTTCACTACCCGCCCCGACACCCTGCACGGCGCGACCTACATGGTGATCGCGCCCGAGCATCCGCTGCTCGCCAAGATCACCGACGCCGACCGGCGCAGCCGCGTCGAAGCCTACGTCGCGGCGGTGCGCAACAAGTCCGACCTCGAACGCACCGACCTCGCCGACAAGAAGAAGACCGGCGAGTTCACCGGCGCCCACGCCATCAACCCGGTCAACGGCAAGCGCATCCCGGTCTGGACCGCAGATTACGTGCTGATGAGCTACGGCACCGGGGCCATCATGGCCGTGCCCGCGCACGACGAGCGCGACTGGGAGTTCGCCCATCAGTTCCGGCTGCCGATCGTGCAGGTCGTCGGCTCGCCCGAAGGATTCGACCTCTCCAAGGAGGCCTGGACCGGCGACGGTCCGCTCGTGAACTCGCCCGGACTCGAGGGTCTGGCCGTCGAGGACGCCAAGCGCAAGGTCACCGCCGAGCTCGCCGCCAAAGGCAAGGGACGCGCGGCCGTGAACTACAAGCTGCGCGACTGGCTCTTCTCCCGCCAGCGCTACTGGGGCGAACCTTTCCCCGTCCTCTGGGTGTCCCGCGAGGACTATGCGAGGATTCCCGCCGGCTCGGCCCTGCGTGCGCTGCTTCCCGCCGAACCCGTCACCTGCGTCCTCGACGGCAAGGAGGCGTGCGCCGTGCCCCTGCCCGCCTCCAAACTCCCCCTCACCCTGCCCGAGGTGAAGTCCTACCAGCCTTCGCCCACCGGCGAGTCGCCGCTCTCCAAGGCCGAGGCCTGGGTGAACGTCTGGGTCGATCTGGCCACCGGCGAGACGGCACCGCGTTCCGGGGCTTGTCCCGGCCCGGGCTGGGCTCCGGCCTCGCGCGAGACCAACACCATGCCCCAGTGGGCCGGTTCCTGCTGGTACCACCTGCGCTACCTCGACCCCCGGAACCGCGACGGCATCGCCTCCAAGGAGGCCCTGGCCTACTGGGGCAGCCCCGACTTCTACATCGGCGGCGCCGAGCACGCCGTGCTGCACCTCCTCTACGCCCGCTTCTGGCACCGCTTCCTGCACGACATCGGCGTGCTGCCCGAGCCCGAGCCCTTCCGCCGCCTCTTCCACCAGGGCCTGATCCTCGGCGAGGACGGCGAGAAGATGTCCAAGAGCCGCGGGAACGTCGTCAACCCTGACACCATCGTGAAGGACCACGGGGCCGACGCCCTGCGCATGTACCTCATGTTCCTGGGCCCCCTTGAGGCCTCCAAGCCCTGGAGCTCCGAGGGCATCACCGGCGTCAGCCGCTTCCTCAGGCGCCTCTGGCGCCTGGCCGTCGACGAGCAGACCGGCGGACCCTCCGCGCGGCTCGCCTCTGGTGCGCCCGAGTCCGAGGACTTCGTGCGCGAGCTGCACCGCACCATCCGCAAGGTCGGCGAGGACATCGAGACCCTGCAGTTCAACACCGCCATCTCGCAGATGATGATCCTGATGAACGCCGCCGAGAAGTCCGCCGGCGTCTCGCGCGCCTCGCTCGAGGCCTTCGTCCGCATCGCAGCCCCCTTCGCCCCGCACCTCTGCGAGGAGATCTGGTCTCGCCTCGGCAACGCGGGCGGAGTCGCCGCCGCCGGCTGGCCCGCCTTCGACCTGGCCAAGCTCGTCGAGTCGACCGTCGAGATCGTCTTCCAGGTCAACGGCAAGGTCCGCGCCACCGGCAAGATGGCCAAGGAGGCGTCGAAGGACGAGCTCCTCGCCGCCGCGCGCGCGCACCCCGACGTCCTCAAGTTCACCCAGGGCAAGCCCGTCGTGAAGGAGATCGTCGTGCCGGGCAAGCTGGTGAACATCGTCGTCACGGGCTGAAGCCCCGCCTCAGTCGGCAAACAAAAAGGGCCCCGCACAGGGCCCTTTTTTCGCACTACGGTCGAAGCCCTCAGACCTCGGCCATTTCCAGCTTCGGCACCAGCAGGTGGTGGACGGCGAAGGCGACCACGTAGGCGAACGCGCAGAACGCGAAGAGCACCGCGTAGCCGTTCACGTTGCTGTCGAGGATGCGGCCCGCGACTATCGGGAAGATCATCCCGCCGATCGAGCCGACGAAGCCGCCGAGTCCGGAAACCGAGCCCACCGCCTCCTTGGGGAACGTGTCGGAGACGGTGGCGTAGAGGCTGGCCGACCAGGCCTGGTGGGCCGAGGCGGCGAAGGCGATGAGCAGGACCGACTCCCACATGCCGAGCCCGCGCACGAAGAAGATGGGCAGCGAGCAGAGCGCGAAGATGAACATCGAGATCTTGCGGACCCTGACGATGTCGTGGCCCGATTCGGCGAACTTCTTGACCGCCCACCCGGCGAAGACGCTGAGCAGCGTCACGATGCCGTAGAGCGTGACCAGCGGCAGCGCCGAGGCCTTGAGGTCGAGGTGCTGCTCGCGCTTGAAGTAGTCGGGGAGCCAGATCAGGTAGAACCACCAGACCGGGTCCGTCAGGAACTTGGCGAGCATGTAGGCCCAGGCCTGGCGCTTGCCGAGCAGGCTCAGCCAGGGCACCTTGCGGCCCGTGTCGGCCTGCTCGTCGGCGAGCTTCGGGGCCTCGCGGAAGAGCGGCAGCCAGAAGAAGATCCAGATCACGCCGAGCACGCCGGCGACGACGAAGGTCGAGCGCCAGCCGTACTGCAGGGCGAGGAACGGGATGACGGCGGGGGCGACGAGCGCGCCGACGTTGGTGCCGGCGTTGAACAGCGCGTTGGCGAAGGCGCGCTCCGAGCGCGGGAACCATTGCGCGACGGTCTTGATGGCGGCCGGGAAGTTGCCGCCCTCCCCCACGCCGAGCGCGATGCGCGCCCAGCGGAAACCGCCGACCGAACCGACCAGCGCGTGGGCGGCGGCCGCGGCGGACCAGGCGAAGATGGAGACCGCGTAGCCGATCTTCACGCCGAAGCGGTCGATGAACCAGCCGAACCCGACCAGCCCGAAGGCGTAGGCCCCCTGGAAGGCGGAGTTGACGTAGCCATACTGCTCGTTCGTCCAGCCGAGCTCCTGGTCCAGCATCGGCTTGAGCAGCGCGAGGATCTGACGGTCGATGTAGTTGATCGTCGTCGCGAAGAACAGCAGGGCCAGGATGACCCAGCGGTGGTTGCTGGCCGCCGAAGGCGCGCCGGGAATGGCTTCTTTCATGTGGGGTGGGGCTGGAAGTAAAAGAACGCCGATTTTAAGGTAAGTCCACCCCAGAAGTCCTGTTGACTGAACCCTTCGTCAGGTCACGAATCAAGGGGCATTACGCCCATGCCTAAGACGCGCATTCTGCTCACCACGACCTCGTTCCAGGACACCCCCGGCGAACACCACCGAATGCTCAAGGAGACCGGCTGGGAGGTGGTCACCGCGCGCGGCCCGCTGAACGAGGCGGACACGCTCGCCCTCGTGGGCGATTTCGACGGCTACATCTGCGGCGACGACATGATCACCGCGGCCGTCATCGAGAAGGCCCTGCCCCGCCTCAAGGTCGTCTCCAAGTACGGCATCGGCGTCGACAAGATCGACGTCAAGGCCCTCACCGCCAGGGGCGTCCCCCTCTGCTTCACCCCCGGCGTCAACCACACGACCGTCGCCGAGCACACCTTCCTCCTGCTCCTGGCCCTGGAGAAGAACTTCTACTACCACACCGATTCGACCCGCTCGGGCGGCTGGAAGCGCAAGACCGGCCATGAGCTGCTGGAGAAGACCATCGGCATCATCGGCATGGGCCGCATCGGCAAGGAGGTCGCCGTCCGCGCCCGCGCCTTCGGCATGAAGGTCGTCGGCTTCGACCTCTACTGGGACGACAAGTTCGCCGCCCAGCACGACGTGAAGCGGGCCGCCACGATGGACGAGGTCTTCGCCGCCTCCGACTACCTCTCCCTCCACACCAACCTGACCCCCGAGACCCGCGACCTCATCCGCGCCGAGACCATCGCCAAGATGAAGCCGGGCGTGCTGATCCTGAACTGCGCCCGCGGGGAGATCGTGCACACCGCCGACATCGCCGAGGCCCTGAAGTCCGGCCAGGTCGGCGGCTACGGCACCGACGTGCTCGACGAGGAGCCGCCGCGGGCCGACCACCCGCTCACCAAGCTCCCCAACTGCGTCGTCACTCCGCACATCGGCTCCCGCACCGCGGAGAGCGTGCAGCGCCAGGCCGTCGCCGCGGTCACCAACCTGATCCGGGCCATGCACGGCGAGAAGCCCCTCGCGCAGATCAACCCCGAGGTGCCGGTGAAGAAAGTCGTCTGAAGCCCTCCTCCCCTTCCCATGAGCGAAACCTTCCACGTCGTCTCCCGCGAGGTCCACGAGGCCCTCGTCACCGCCGCCTACGTCAGCCGCGGCTTCGGCGCCAAGGAGTCGGCCCAGGCCGCCCAGATGGCGAGCATGGCCACCCACCACGGCATCCGCACCCACAACGCCCTCAAGGCGCTGCACCTCGACGAACTCTTCGGCTCGGGCGCCAAGGTTCCCGGCTGCACGCCGAACGCGACCGTGACCCGCAAGCCCTCCCGCTTCGAGGCCGCCGAAGTCTGGGACGCGCACCAGAAGCTCGGCCAGGCCGTGGCCGTCGACGCCATCGAGCGCTGCATCCAGCTGGCCGACAAGTACGGCGTGGGCACGGTCTCCGTGGACAACGCCTTCCACTACCTCTGGGGCGGCGGCTACGTCATGGAGGCCGCGAAGCGCGGCTACATCGCCTACCCCAACTGCACCGCCACCCTCGCCGAGGTCGTGCCCTTCCAGGGCAAGTTCCCGACCCTCGGCACGAACCCGCATTCCTGGGGCTTCCCGACCACCGACTCGCTGGGCTTCCCCATCGTGATCGACTGGGCGACCTCGGTCATCGCCATGGGCCGCGTGCAGGTGCTCAAGCGCGAGGGCAAGCCCCTGCCGCCCGACGCCGCGGTGGACAAGGACGGCAAGGTCACCCTCGACCCCAATCAGGCCGTGTCGCTCATCCCCTTCGGCGCCCACAAGGGCTACGGACTCTCGCTCATCAACGAGATCGTCGCGGCCTTCATCGGCGGCTCCCTGCCGACCATCCGCAGCCGCGAACACGTCCCGGGCGAAAAGCAGTCCTGCGCGTTCTTCTTCCAGGTCATCAACCCCGAGGCCCTGAGCTCGGGCGTCTTCGCCCAGGGCCGCAGCCAGTCCCAGAACGTCAAGGCGGTCGTCGCCGACATCCTCGGGCACGGCAACGAGAAGTGCATGCTCCCGGGCCAGCTCGAGGCCGCGGCCGCCGAACGCAGCCGCAAGGCGGGCGGGCTCCTGGTCTCCAAGGCCGAGATCGAGGAGTTCAACCGCATCGCCGCCCACTGCGGCCAGCGCCCCTTCGACCTCGCCTCCCTTCCCGTCGTCTGAACAATACCCGCACACCCCGCAAGACCATGGCCCTCCAGATCAAGCCCGCCAAAGACTGCGCCTTCGACCAGCTCTCCCTCGGGGAGATCATGCTCCGGCTCGACCCCGGCGAGGGGCGCGTCCGCACCGCGCGCCAGTTCACCGCTTGGGAGGGCGGCGGCGAGTACAACGTCGCCCGCGGCCTCCGCAAGTGCTTCGGCCTGCGCACCGCCGTCGCCACCGCCTTCGTCGACAACGAAGTGGGCCGACTGCTCGAGGACTTCGTCATGCAGGGCGGCGTGAACACCGACTTCATCAGGTGGCGCGAGGACGACGGCATCGGCCGCACCGTGCGCAACGGCCTGAACTTCACCGAACGCGGCTTCGGCATCCGCGGCGCGGTGGGCGTGCCCGACCGGGGCAACACCGCGGCCTCGCAGATCAAGCCCGGCGACTTCGACTGGGAGCACATCTTCGGCCGGCTCGGCGTGCGCTGGCTGCACACCGGCGGCATCTTCGCCGCCCTGTCGGCCACGACCGCCGATGCCACCATCGAGGCCGTGAAGGCGGCCAAGAAGCACGGCACCGTGGTCTCCTACGACCTGAACTACCGCCCCTCGCTCTGGAAGACCATCGGCGGCCTGAAGAAGGCGCAGGAGGTCAACCGCGAGATCGCCAAGTACGTCGACGTCATGATCGGCAACGAGGAGGACTTCACCGCCTCGCTCGGCTTCGAGGTGAAGGGCGTCGACCACAACATCTCCCAGATCGAGACCCAGGCCTTCAAGGACATGATCGGCGAGGCCGTGAAGCAGTTCCCGAACTTCAAGGTCGCGGCGACCACCCTCCGCCGCGTCATCACCGCCACGAAGAACGACTGGAGCGCCATCTGCTGGCACGACGGCAAGTTCCACGACAGCATCAAGTTCCCCGAGCTGGAGATCCTCGACCGCGTCGGCGGCGGCGATAGCTTCGCCTCGGGCCTGATCTTCGGCTTTCTCGAGCACAACGACGCCCAGAAGGCGGTCAACTACGGCGCCGCCCACGGCGCCCTCGCGTCGACGACCCCCGGTGACACCTCCATGGTGACCCGCAAGGAAGTCGAGAAGCAGCTCGCCGGCGGCGGCGCCCGCGTCGTCCGCTGAACGCCCCGCCCGCACCTGTCCCTGCCCCTGTCCCCGCCTCTATAACTCACATGTCCTCCCTCGACC
>JBJTIX010000026.1:0-3463 GCA_046095205.1 Opitutia bacterium | reverse complement strand
CCTCCTCCGCGGCCGAGCCCGCTCCCGCTCCCCGGCGCGCCGAAGGGAAGGGCACCTACCGTCTCCGCCCCAGGGATTCCGTCCGCATCCAGGTGATCAACGAAGCGGACACGCTCATCGAGCGCCGGATCAATCCGGACGGAACCGTGGACGTTCCTTTCCTCAAGCAGCTGGTGCCCATCTCCGGCCGCACCGTGACGGAGTCGCAGGAGGTCCTGGCCGCCCTCTTCCGCAAGTTCTTCAAGGAACCCCAGGTCGTCCTGACCATCGTCAGCTACGCCGAACGCCGGGTCTACGTCTCGGGCTACGTCGGAAAGCCGGGCCCCATCACGATCCCGCCCGAGGAGGAGCTCACCCTGGGGCGCGCGCTCTCCATGGCCGGCGGCATCCTCCCGCGCGGCCGCCGTTCCGACGTCGCCGTCAAGCGCATCCGGGACGGAGTCGTCCAGGTCATCAGCAAGGACATGCGTAAGATAGACTCGGGCGAGGAGCCCGACTTCGTGCTGGAGGACGAGGACCAGATCTACGTCGACGACAGCCGCATCTAGTCATGGACAAGCCCGAGCAGCAGCCCGAACAGCCGAAGTTCGAAGCGGACCCCAGAGGGGGCCGCGGCTACCGCGGCTACGGGGGCTATGGCGGCTACGGAGGTTACGGGCAGGGATACGGCCAGGGATACGGACAAGGATACGGCCAGGGATACGGCCAAGGATACGGTTCCTACGGTGCCCAGCCCAAGGCCGCCAACCCCCTCACCGCATACCTCGTGATGCTGCGGGAGCGCTTCTGGTGGATCCTGCTCGTCTCCCTCGTGGGCATGACCGTCGCCCTGCTGAACACCTACGGCACCATGCCCGAATACCGTGCCACCGGCCGCCTGCGGGTGTTCCGCCTGGCCCCCACCATCGCCGGCCAGAACTCCACCGTCGAGGACAGCCTCAAGATCCTCTCCAACGACGACTTCTTCACCGCCGTCGAGTCGATGCGAAGCTCGGCCATCATCGAGGGCGTCTCCAAGCGCCTGACGGTCGCGGAGAAGAAGCAGGTGCTCGAGCCCTACCAGGCCGGCAACATCTTCACCGGACCGCTGACCGAGCAGGAGGTCTTCGCCCGGCAGCGCGGCATCACGCCCCAGCGCCAGACCCTCGTCGTCAACGTCGAGTTCACCCACCGCGACCGCGACCTCGCCCGGCACGTCGCCCGGCTGTTCTGCGAGGCCATCCAGAAGAACAGCGAGGATGAGCGCCTCAACATCGCCAACCCGCTCGTCGAGCGCGCCCGCATCGAGATCGAGTCCCTCGAGGACAAGGTGCGCCGTCTCTACGAGCAGAAGAACGAGCTCATCAAGAGCCAGAAGCTGCTCGCGATCGCCAAGGACACCGGCACGCTCACCGCCGAACGCACGGTGCTCGTCAAGGACCGCGAGGACGTGCGCAAGCAGATCGACGATAGCGACATCGTCGTGAAGAGCGTCATCGCCGCCCGGCTCGCAGGCAAGGACATCGCCGAGATCCCCCAGGTGCGGACCGACGAGCGCGTCGGCGCCCTCTGGACCAAGCTCACCGACCTCCGGGTGACCGTCGCGGCGATGGAGAAGAAGTACACCGACCAGCACCCCGCCCTCGTCCTCAGCCGCACGCAGCTGAAGCAGACCCAGGACCAGCTCGAGGAGGCGGTCAAGCTCTCCGTCGCCCGCCTCGAGTCCTCGCTCCAGAACGCCCGCGCCCGCTTCGACGCCATCGTCGCGAACCTCAACGCCAAGGAGGACGAGATCTCCCGCCTGCAGGCCGCCAGCGTCGAGCTGGAACGCGTCGAGAAGGACATCCGCGGGTCCGAGGAGTTCCTCTCCAAGCTCAAGCTCAGCTACGAGGACGCCAAGCTGCGTTCGGCCTCCAGCGGCGCCAGCACCTCCATCCGGGTGCTGGACCTGCCCTCGGTCGCCGACAAGCCCATCAACAAGAACTACTACGTCAGCGGCCTGGTCGGCCTGGGCTTCGGGGTGGCCCTCGGCCTCGGCCTGGCCTTCCTCCTCGGCACCTTCGACGACCGCATCAAGTCGGCGCGCGACGTCGAGGGCGGCCTCGGCCTCCCGCTGCTCGGCACGGTGCCGAAGGTCTCGCAGACGACCGGCCCCGACCGCTCGCTGCTTGCGCGGCAGGACAAGGACCGCATCGCCACGGAGGCCGTCCGGGCGCTCTACTCCTCGATGAAGATCGGCCCCGCGAGCTCCGGCTCCCGGGTCTTCCTGATCACCTCCACGCGGCCGAGCGAGGGCAAGACCTTCGTCGCCACCAACCTCGCGCTCCTCTTCGCGCAGCATTCCGAACGCGTCCTCGTCATCGACGCCGACCTCCGCCTGCCCAACGTCGGCCCCTCGCTGGGCTTCGCCGGCGACGGCGGGCTGAGCCGCTGGTTCAACGGGGAGATGACGCTCGACGAGGCCATCGTGCGGGACGTCGCCCCGGGCCTGGACGTCCTGCCGGTGGGCGTCAGCTGCCGCAACCCCACGCAGGTCATCAACCACCCGCGCTTCTCCGAGCTGCTCGACGCGCTCCGCGCCAAGTACGACCGCGTCTTCATCGACTCCCCTCCCGTCGGCGCGGTCTCCGACGCCCTCCACCTCATCCCCAAGGTCGACGGGGTCATCTACGTCGTCCGCTTCAACCTCGTCAGCATGCGCAACGCCGTGTCCTGCCTGGCCCGGCTGCGCGAGGCCGGCGCCCCGCTGCTGGGCGTCGTGCTCAACCGCATGTCCCTGCGGATGGCGTCGGTGTACACGGACAGCTACGACTCCTCCTACCGGAAGTATTACGGGGACACCGGCGGCGCCGACGTCGCCCCTCCCCGCTGAATCTAGCCATGCACCGCCTCATCGCGCCGACCCTCGCACTGCTCGCCGCCTTCCTTTCGGGCTGCGAGACGGTCCCCGTCTCCGGAAGGTCCCAGCTCATCCTGGTCGACGACCGGGAGATCTCCGCCCTCGCCGCCGGCGAGTTCGCCAAGATGAAGAAGGTGCCCGCCGATCCGCGCCTCGCCAAGATCCGCGAGATCGGCCTCAAGGTCGTCGCCGCCGCCCGACCCGAGGACCGCGCCGGGGTGCTGCCGCCCGCCGCCCGCTGGGAGTTCGCCATCATCGACGACAAGACGCCCAACGCCTTCGCGATGCCCGGCGGCAAGATCGGCTTCAACACCGGCATGTTCGCCTTCACGCCGACCGACGACGACATCGCCGTCATCCTGGGGCACGAGGTGGCCCACGTGCTCTGCCGGCACGGCGCCGAGCGCGTCTCGCAGGGGCTGATGATGGCCGCCTCCGTCGCCATCGCCAATGAGGCGACCAAGAACAAGTCCGAGAGCACGCGCCGCGCCTGGATGGTCGCGCTGCCCGCGGTCGCCCAGGTGGGCGTGATGCTCCCTTACAGCCGCGCCCACGAGTCCGAGTCGGACAAGCTCGGGCTCTTCT
>JBJTIX010000025.1:0-2633 GCA_046095205.1 Opitutia bacterium | reverse complement strand
CCTGCCACGCCGGCCCTCGGGGCTGCTGGGCACGTAGGTTCCGTCCATCAGGAGCTCCCGGGAGTCTCCGAGACGTTCGGAATAGGTGGCGATGACCTCCTGCTCTATCCTGCGGCGGAGCGACTTCTCCCTCCTGACCGCCGACGAATCCATCACCGCGGAGGTCGGGCTGCTCTTCAACCTGCTCACGGGCAACCTTGGCCGGCCGAAATTCCGCCATCTGCTCGTGGCGCCCTACGACCTCTCGCGCCGCATCATCGACCTCATCGATTCCGAGGCCTCCGCCGCCCGGTCGGGCCGGGCCGCGGGCATCTTCGCCAAGGTCAACCGCCTCGTCGACCCCGACGTGATCGAGGCCCTCTGCCGCGCCTCCCAGGCCGGCGTGCGCGTCGAGCTGCTGGTGCGGGGCGTGTGCTGCCTGCGTCCCGGCGTGCCGGGCAAGAGCGAGAACATCAGGGTGCGTAGCGTGCTGGGAAGGTTCCTCGAGCACAGCCGCATCTTCCGCTTCGAGAATTCCGGCGGCGAACCCGTCATCCTGCTGGGCAGCGCCGACTGGATGCAGCGCAATTTCGTCCGTCGCGTGGAATGCGTCTTCCCCGTCAGGGACAAGTCGCTCCGCCGCAGGATAGAGCAGGAGGTCATCGCCACCTATTCCGAACGTCTCGGAGACTCCCGGGAGCTCCTGATGGACGGAACCTACGTGCCCAGCAGCCCCGAGGGCCGGCGTGGCAGGTGCGCGCAGGACAGCTTCCTTGCGCTCGCGGCCCGGAACATGCCCGAGCAGGTCAGCGTGCCGCCGAAGAAGGCCCGAGGCAGATCCGTTCGACGGCGCCGTTGAAGCCCTCGGCGTCGCCGATGATGCCCACCTCGAGCCGCACGAACAGCAGGGGCAGCGGGGGCCTGAACATCGACTGCAGGCGCACCGCGTCCTTCTCGGTCGTCACGATGGCCTGCGCGCCCGAGGCCAGGGCTTGCTCGAGGACCTCGTCGAGATCCTCGTCGGTGAACGCATGGTGGTCGAGGAACCGGCGGCTGCAGACCAGCTCCGCCCCGAGGGACACCACGGTCTCCTCGAAGCGCTCGGGCGTCGCGATGCCGCAGAAAGCCGCCACCTTCATGCCCCGGATCCAGTCGAGCGGACGGGTCTCGCCGCCCTCCACCATGACCAGGTCGGCCGGTCGATGGGCGCAGGGTATGATCTCCACCCCGGGGTTGTGGCGGCGGATCAGGGCCACCAGGTCGGGGTCGGCCGGGCCGGAGGACTTGGTCAGGAAGACGTATGACGCACGGCTGAGATTGGAGACGGGTTCGCGGAGGATGCCGCGCGGAAGCATCGCCCCGTTGCCGAAGGGGTCCCGGCTGTCGACCAGCAGCAGGTTGATCTGCCCGCGCAGCGGAAGGTACTGGAGGCCGTCGTCCAGCAGGATGGTGTCCACGCCGAACCGCCGCAGCGCGAAGCGCCCCGCCTCCACCCTGTCGCGGTCGACGATGACGACGACACGGTCCGCGAGCAGGTTGCGCGCGAGCATGTAGGGCTCATCGCCGGCCTCGTCGGGACCGGCCAGCACCTGTGTGCCGTCGGAAACGACCAGCGGTTCGGGTCGGCTGCCGTGGCTGATCCAGCGCCAGAAGCGCGTGAGCATCGAGTCGCTCGCGCCCTTGTAACCGCGGGAGAGCACCGCCACCCTGCGCCCGCGACGGGCGAGCACCTGGGCCATCTTGTGCACGATCGGAGTCTTGCCCGTTCCGCCGACGGTCAGGTTGCCCACCACGACGACCTTGCAGCCCAGGGGCGTGTCGCGGAAAAGGCGCTGACGGTAGAGCCAGAGCCGGATGCGCACGAGCACCCCGAACACCCATGACAGGGCGCGGAGCAGGCCGGCGAGGATCGCCGCCCCGGGGCCCTTACGACGCTCGTAGACGACATCCACCGCGTATGCGGCCACGGCCTCCGCCAAGGAGGAAAAGAGGCCCCGGTGCTTGGCGGACATGGGCGATTAGATGCAAAGTTGTTTGACGAAGGCAACCTTGCCGATTGAGAAGCACCTTTACCGCGCCATGCTCGTCCACCTGTTGCGCACCAAGCTTCTCCGTCCGGAGGTCACTGCCTCCCGGCTGGATTACGAGGGTTCGCTCGCCCTGGACACGGAGCTCATGGCGCTCGTCGGTCTGATGCCTTACGAGCGCATCCTGGTCAGCAACATCGCCAACGGGGAGCGGTTCGAGACCTACGCCATACCCGCCCCCGCCGGCACCCGCGAGGTCTGTCTGAACGGCGCCACGGCCCACCTGGGCAAGCCCGGCGACCTGCTCGTGGTCATGAGCTTCGCCGAGGTCGAGCTCTCGGCCGCCGCCGGCTGGCGTCCCCGCACGGTCACCCTGGGAGACCGCAACCGCCGGATCGTCCGCATCGACAGCCCCGGCGCGCCCGCCGACATTCTCTCCACCTTCCAAAGATGAGCAACCGCCTGTACATCCCCGGCCCACTCACCGTCTCGGAAAGCGTCATCAAGGCCATGGGCAAGCCCATGGTCGGCCACCGATCCAAGGCCTTCGTCAGTCTCTACAACGACATGCAGCCCAAGCTGCAGACGATGTTCTTCACCAAGGACCCGGTCTACCTCTCCACCAGC
>JBJTIX010000024.1:0-4731 GCA_046095205.1 Opitutia bacterium | reverse complement strand
GGGGGGGGGTTCACAGGGGGTGGTGCGGCGGGGCGGCGGGCGGCGCCCGCGAGGGGATGGAGAGGGGGCAAGTGGGCACGGTGAAACGGGGACAAGGGGAGATGCAGTTTTAGGGCTGGGGCTTGGGCTAGGGACAGGGCTAGTGATTGATCGATGGCCGCCGCAGGGCGGCCGGAGGTAGGGCCGTGGCTGTGCCGCGCCCTCCACGCAGGAGTGCAAGGCGAAGCCCTGCCCCTACCAAGGTTCGCCCTGCGGCGAACGAAACCTGATGCGGCGCGGCTCCGCCGCGCGAGAGATTGCATCTCGGCCGGAGATGGGCAAAGTCCGGGCTCCTTCCGCATGAGCCGGTTCTACTTCGCCTACGCCTCCAATCTGGACCCCGCCCAGATGGAGCGGCGGTGTCCGGGCTCCCAGTACCGCGGCAAGGCGTTCCTGCCCAAGCACCGGATGGCGTTCACGCACGCGAGCCAGACCTGGGGAGGCGGCGCTGCCGACATCCTCGAGGACCAGGACTCGCCCGGCGTGTGGGGCGGCATCTACGAGATGACGGCCGACGACTGGAACCGCATCATGCAGGCGGAGGGCGCCGCCTACCAGCGCGTGAAGCTCACCGTGCACGAGGGCGGAGTCGAGGACTGCCCGCTCGAGTGCTACGCGTTCAAGGTCGTCGATCCCACGGGCCCCCACCTGCCCTCCCGCCTCTATCACGAGAAGATCGTGCGCGGCGCGCTGGCGCGCGGGCTGCCGGCCGGCTGGATCGCCTGGCTGCGCGGGCTTTCCATCAAGGCCTGATGCGCGGGAGGCGGCGTTGCGCCTGGTGCGGCGACGACCCGCTGTACGTCGGCTATCACGACCGCGAATGGGGCGTGCCGGTGCGCGACGACCGGCGGCTCTTCGAGCAGCTCATGCTCGAGGGCGCGCAGGCGGGCCTGGCCTGGATCACCGTGCTGCGGAAACGTGAGCACTACCGCAGGGCCTTCGCCGGATTCGATGCGCGCAACGTGGCGCGGTTCGACCGCAGGAAGGTCGACGCCCTGATGCGCGACGCGGGCCTCGTGCGGCATCGAGGCAAACTGGAGTCGGCGGCGGTCAACGCGCGGGCGTTCCTGGAGATGCAGGCCGAGCACGGCTCCTTCGCCGCGTGGCTCTGGTCGCACGTCGACGGCCGTCCCGTCGTGCGCAGATCGCGAAAACCGCGGGCCACCTCACCGCTCGCGGAGAAGGTCTCCGGGGAGCTGCGCCGCCGAGGCATGAAGTTCGTCGGCCCCACCATCATCCACGCATACCTTCAGGCCGTCGGCATCATCGACGAACACACGCCGGGATGCTGGAGGGCGGAGAGGAAGGGCTGGGGCTGGGGCTGGTCCGTCTGATTCACCGCCGACGTGCGGCGGGGGTCACTTGGCGTTCGGAGCCAGACCGTTGACGGTCACGGCGAGCTTCTCCGCGACGGGCGTGATGGCGCGCCGGTCGACGACCTTGCCGCCGACGACCACCGAGAACGAGCGGGGCTGCGAGGAGGCGGGCACGTTGATGTGGAATTTGTTCATCACGCCCTTCTCGATGCGGCGGCCGGCGAGGCGGAAACGCAGCGTGCCCGTCTTCGTCTCCACGACGAGCTGGCAGTCGTTCGGCTTGAGCGAGGCGGCGTCGTCAGGATAGCAGAAGCCGAGGGACCCGTGCAGGGCCGGATAGGCGTAGGAACGCAGCTCCTGCGCCGGGTCGTAGTAGCCCAGGAGCGTGACCACCGGCACCCCGAAGGCGTTCGGCTTGCGCTCGAGGGAGCCCTCGCCGCCCTTGGCCTCGTTCCACCGCTTGCCGTCGGAGACATAGCTCCCCTCGAAGCCGCGCGTCACGCGCACGGCGTCGCCGTTGACGGTCATCGTCGTCGCGTAGGCCGCGCCGTGGTCCACGGTCAGGATGCGTCCCTTGTTGGCGGGCGAGGCTGCGGGCACGGTGAACTCCGGCGCCCAGTTGCCGTCGCCCATCGCCACCGTGACCCGCTCGTTGTCGGCGAAGAGCGCGGCCAGCGAGGCCTCGCCCAGGTCCTTGATCGGCGCCGAGACGGGGGCCGAGCCCTGGAGCCGGTGCACGAACGGCTCCATCCGGGAAGTCTCGGGGTTCCACCGGCTGAAACCCGTGGGCGAGAGCGGATCGAAGGACGCCTTGCCCTCGAGGAACTTCTGGATGATCGCCGCGGTGTTGGGCGTGTAGAGCGTGAAGCGGTTGAAGGAGGAGAACGGCGCCCCGCCGGCCATCGCGTCGAAACCGAACGAACGGCCGTCGAACGGCGCCTGCGACTGCCCCTCGAGCGCGGAGGCCTTGCCGCTGCGGACCGCGGCGAAGTTAGGCAGGAAGCGGCTGCGGTCCGCGTCCCAGCCCCAGGTGGAGTTCACCTGGTCGGCCGGGCGGTGCACCGAGCCCTTGAAGCCGTCGACATAGTGGCCGAGCCCGTAGTTATGGCCGACCTCGTGGCTGAACTCGTTGCCGAGCGAGTTGTCCAGCGTGACGATCCCGCCGCCGCCCGAGCCGCCGTGGACCTGCACGCCGTTGGCGTACACGCCGCGGTTGTTGTGCGCAGTGAGGAGCGCGGTCACGTAGGGGTGGCTGCGCTCGCCGGTGCCGGCCGTGCTGTGCAGGCCGTAGTTGGCGTTGTCGACGCCGTGCGAGACGAGCTCCTTGCCGATGCGCTGGCGCATCGTGCCCTCGTGCCAGCCGCCCTTGCCGGGATCGAGTTCCTTGAGCAGCTCGCCGGTGGGCAGCATGACCTCCGTGAGGTGCAGCGGCGCGTACTGGGCGACGACGAGGCGCGTGGCCGGCAGGGTCTGGAAATACTCGCGGTGCGCCTCGGGATCCTTGGCGAAGGCGAACGCGTCGCGCGGCGGGGTGAGCATCCCGATGTCGATGGTCTGCAGGATGAGCTGCGTCGGGGCGCCGACCTCGACGCCCGTGAGCTCGCCCGTGGCGGAGCCCTGACGGAAGCGGAACGTCACGCCCGGGCGGATCCACTCGCCGGGGACCGTGACGCTCCACGCGTCGGCGGCGTAGCGGAGACGGTTGTTGTCCAGCTCGCCCTCGCGGTACCAGCGGCCCCCGGAGCACTTGATGAGCACCGTCTGCCCGCGGCTGACGTTCACCTGGCGGTCGCCGTAGTGCACCGTGGATCCGTAGCCCGCGCCGGCCTTCACGCGCACGGCCTTGCCGTCGAGGCCCTTGGGCGCGGGCAGGCGGATGTCGCGCGTCCAGCGGCCGTCGCCGGTCGCGACCTGCACCACCGCGCTGCGGCCGAGCCATTCGCGCAGCAGCTCGCCGGCGGCGTCGGAGAGGCGCTCGTTGTCGGCGCGGTCGCTCAGTTCGGCCACGTCGGCCTCCTTGACGGAGAAGTCGACGCCCGCGGGCGGGGCGCCCTCCACGAAGTAGGCCGTGGTCGGCAGCATCCGCGGAGGATTGAGACGCAGCTCCAGCGAGCGGCCGGCCGCGTCGTGCACGCTGGCCGTCATGGGCGCGGTCACCTCGGCGCGGAGCGGACGCACCATGAGCAGCGTACGACGCAGGCTGACGAGGCGGGGCTGGCGGTCGTCCGCGCGCGGACGCGCGGGGATCACCTGGCTCTGCGCGAAGAGCACCTGCGCCTCGAGGCCGCCCTTGAGGTCGTTGGTCGGCGCGGTGGCGTTGAACACGAGGTCCGGCTCGGTCGGCGCGGCCGGTGCGACGGGCGCGGCGGCCAGCAGGGCGAGGACGAGCAGGGGGAAGAAACGAGGGGGCATGAGCGAAGGGGAAGCTCCAGAAAAGCCCCCAAGAAAAGCGCCCGCAAGGTCAGAAGCCCCCGATATTCGGCCGATTACGCTCATGCCGAACCGACGCCCCGGACGACGGCCCCTTTACGGACGCATCCCGCAGGGAACCCCGGGCGCTCATAACGCTCCAATACGGTGGACAGAGATTGGCGGTTTATTCAAATCAGACCCCCTGCCCCGCATCATTTACCATCAGATGAAAACCCTGACCACCACCCTGCTGCTCGCCCTGACCGCGCAGGTCTCCGCCCAGCAGAATCTCCCGCGCCACGAGGCGATGGACTACGGCCGCTTCCTCTCGGCCTCCATCGACAACGCCCAGGGCAAGAACCCCTTCGAGCAGAAAGGCGGCGCCGCCAACAAGGCGGTCGTCGTCAACCTCGGCGACCGCGCCGGCGGCTACGCCTTCGACACCGAGACCCTGCGCGGGGCCGGCGGATGGACGGGCGGCTGGCTGCGCTTCAAGGGCGTGACCTTCGACGGCGGCCACGGACCGAATCCCGGACCGGCCCAGAACGCCAAGATGCATTTCGAGACCAACCCCGGACCCGGCTGGAGCGCCGACGGCTCCTTCAAGGACCCGCGTCCGCTGCCGAACGGCCCCGAAGGCGTGATGTCCAAGATCCCCCTCGGCCCCCTGCCCCGCGAGCACTCCAAGTACCTCGGGCTCTTCCTCCACGGAGACCGCGTGACCTTCCACTACAGCGTCGGCGGCGCCGAGCTGCTGGAGAGCGCCGAACTCGAGACCGTCGCCGGCGCGCCCGTCGTCAGCCGATCCTTCACCGTGATCAAGGGCGAGCTCAGCGCCTCCGTGCGCCTGCAGGACCTCCCGTATGGCGGCGCCGTCCGTCTGACCGACGCCGGAGCGGTCGTCACCATGAAGTTCCCAGTCCCGCCCGCGCCCCCGGCGCCCAAGGGCAAGAAGAAGACCGGC
>JBJTIX010000023.1:0-2798 GCA_046095205.1 Opitutia bacterium | reverse complement strand
GTTGCAGTACTAAAAGCAGGCCGCTTGCCTCCCCCGCCCGGGCCTGTCAGAACGACCGTCCGCCCCATGAACCCCCTCGCCAACCTGCGCCCCCCGGGGGCGGCCCTCCGGCCGGGGCTGAAGGCCTTCCGGGTCCTGGGCTTCGACCTCGGCACCACCAATTCGACGGTGGCGCAGCTGCGCTGGTCCCCCGACCGCCCCGACGAGACCGCTCCGGCTGAGTGCCTGGAGATCGTGCAGCCCACGCTCTCGGGCGACCATACTTCGGTGCTCGTGCCGTCGGTGGTCGCGCAGCTCGCCGACCGCGAGCTCATCGGCGAGGGCGCGCGACGCACGCTCACGCGCTCGGTCGAGCTCGGGCTGCGCCCGAACGCCACCTACCTCGCGGAGGTGAAGAACGAGATCGGCACGGGACGCACCTACCCGCAGGCCGCGCAGGGCAGCCGCACGCCCGCCGAGGTCTCGGGCAAGGTGCTGAAGTTCCTGCGGTCGCAGGCGAAGGGCGCGGCCGCGCGCACGGTGGTCTCGGTGCCCGCCTCCTTCCAGATCGGCCAGCGTAACGACACGCTCCTCGCCGCCGGGCTCGCCGGACTGGAACTCGGACCGGGCGACCTCATCGACGAGCCGGTCGCGGCGTTCATCGACTTCCTGGCGCGGCAGGGGCCGGCGGTGCTCGACGGGGTGGAGAACGAGACGGAGGCGGTGATCGTCGACTTCGGCGGGGGCACCTGCGACGTCGCGGTCTTCACCATCGGGCGCCTGAAGGACGGTTCGCTCAAGGTCAGCCCCCGCGCGGTGTCGCGCTACCACCGGCTCGGCGGGGCGGACATCGACCGCGCCATCGTCCACGGGCTGCTCATCCCCCAGCTGGCCGGACAGAACGGCCTGGATCCGGACGAATGGGACTATGAGACGCGCAAGGAGCAGCTCGAACCCCAGCTGCTCGCCACGGCCGAGCAGCTGAAGGTGGGCATGTGCGACCACCTGAACCACCGGCTGGCCCTCGGGGAGTCGATGGAGGAGGCGCTGGAGGAGGCGGTCCGCGCCTATCCCGGCACGCAGACGCTCCGCCTCGCGGACGGCGCCGCGCTCCGATTCGCCGAACCGACGATGACGGGCGAGGAGTTCGCGGCGACGATGGAGCCCTTCCTCGACCCCGAGCACTTCCAGGCAAGGGAGGACGAGTACACGCTCTCCTGCTCGGTGTTCGCGCCGGTGGAGGACGCGCTCGAACGCGCGGGGCTGCGCCCCTCGCAGGTCGGATTCCTGCTCGCGGTCGGAGGCAGCTCGCTCAATCCGCTGGTGATCGAGGCGCTGCGCCGCAAGTTCGGCGAGTTCCTGGTGCACCGGTTCGAGAGCGCCACGGACATGCAGGTGGCGGTGGCGCGCGGCGCCGCCTACCACGCCCTGCTGCTCGAGCTCTACGGGCGCAGCCTCTTCACCCCGGTCGCCAGCGACCGGCTCTCCATCCAGACCGACCGCGGGCCGCACACGCTCATCGAGAAGGGCCCGGCCCTGCCGGCCAACGGACGCTACGTCTCCGGCAAGGGACGGCGCCTGGTCTCCCAGGGCGGCCCGGTGCGCATCACGTTCTGGGCGGGAAACGGCCTGGCGGAAAGGCCGGTGTTCTCGGGACTCACCGACGCGGTCGAGGCCGGCACGGCGCTGGCGCTGGAGTACGAACTGGACGCGAACCAGCGCTTCACGTTCCGGGTCACGCCCGGCGACGGCGAGCCCTTCGAAGGCCGGGTCGAATCGCCGCTCCACAACGTGGTCAATCCGGGCCGGGACCGGGAGGCCATCCTGGAGATCGAACGCGCGGTGCGCGCCGGACTGGTCGCGCGTGAACGCCTGCCCGCCACGCTCATCGAGCTCGCCGCGCTGCACGGCAAGGTGGGCATGCACGACAAGGCGGCCCACCTGCTGCGGCGGGTCATCCGGCAGTGCCCCGAGGTGAAGGCCGTCGCGCTCTGCCACCTCGCCGCGGCCTACGGACGCAAGGGGGATTCGGAACGGCAGGAACGGACTTTCCTCGAGGCGATGCTGGCGGGCAGCGCGCTGGCGATGTTCAACCTGGCCTCGCTGTACTCGCACAAGGGACGGTGGAAGGAGGCCGCCGAACTCTGCCGGCGCTACGAGGCGGAGGAGCCCAGCGCCAACGCGACGGTGCTGCGCGCCCGCTGCCTCCGCGCGCTCGGCGACACGAAGGGCGCCGACGAGGCGCTTGCGGACGCCTTCCGCCGCTTCGGGCGCGACCTCTCCGCGCTCGACGACGTCAGCTTCGCCTGGTTCCGCTCCGCCGCCACGCTGTCGGGCGACGACCGCCGGCTGAGCCAGGCGAAGGCCGAGGCGCGCCGGCGCGCGACGGCGGGCGCGGTCGACGCCGAGATCATGACGGGCACCCTGCCCCGCCTGCTCCCGGGGCCGGAAGAGGGGCGCAAGGCTTGATCTGGCTGACTCCAGCGGACCGGCTCACGCCGGTGCAGGCGGCGGCGGTGAAGGCGCCCGCCGACGGCCCGCTCGTGCTGCGCGGCGGACCCGGCTCGGGCAAGACGGTCGTCATCCTGCACCGCGCCCGCCGGCTGAGCGACGCCGCGCCGGGCGCCAGGGTGCGGGTGCTGGTCTTCACCAACGTGCTCCGGGACTTCATCCGCTCGGCGGTAGACGACCTCGGGCTGGCTCAGGACTCGGTGCTGACGTTCGACCACTGGTGCCGGCTCGAGCATGAACGTCTGATCGGCCCCACGCCCGTCGACGAGAAGGGCCTGCCGGACTTCCTCCGCATCCGTCGCGACCTG
>JBJTIX010000022.1:0-4586 GCA_046095205.1 Opitutia bacterium | reverse complement strand
GTCTTCGACATCGATACGAGCGACTTCCATCACACGAACGGATCTTCGTCGGCGGCCGGTCTCTGGTCCCTGAGCTACGACGGCAGCGGTGGCATCACCCTGACGGCCGTGCCTGAGCCTTCGACCTACGGTTTCGGACTTGGCGCCCTGGCGCTGGCCGCCGCGGCCATCCGTCGTCGTCGTAAGAACGCACCCAAGGCCTGATTTAAGAAGGTTATCGAGTCGGGGCGGCGGGGCAGGGCAGGGGGTTAATTGCCCCCTCTTACTGCCTATTTCTAAACAAACAGGGCTAATGCTATGATTTACACCTTTTTGACTAATTTACAGCTTTTTAACGAAATTACTATTTGAAAATAGGGGTTAAAAATAGGATTTTCACCCTAAGTACCCCGTCACACCCCAAGGTGACTTACCCCTCTCACAGAGGATCGGCCCAGCCGGTCCCGATTCTACTGCATCCGTAATGTCGTCCAACCGACACCGACGCAGAGGACTTTCCCGCGCCACCCTGATGGTAGCGGCTGCTTCGTTGTCCGTCGGCCTGGCCCCGCGAGCCCGCGCCGCGAACTTCTTCTGGGACACTAACTCCAGCACTGCAGGCATCGGTGGAGCAACTGGCAACTGGGACACGACGACGGCGAACTGGTTCAACGCCGGGACGTCGACTTCTGTTCCCGACGGCACGGGTTCCACCGCCGCGGCCGCCTTCACCGCCAATGACATAGCCTATTTCGCTGGTACGGCTGGCACCGTCACGCTGACCGCGCCGATCACCGTCGGAGGCCTCAACTTCGGCGTCGGCGGTTACGCCATCGCGAGCGGAACGTCGGCGAGCACCCTCACCTTGGCCGCCCCGACGGGTTCCAATTCACCCGTCATCACGGTCAACAACAACGGGTTCGGAACGAATCGCGCCACCATCGGCGCCACTCTGGCCGGCACTTCGGGATTCACCAAGACCGGCAACGGGACCTTGGTGCTGACCGCCAACAACTCCGCGGGACTTTCAGGCGACATCGCGATCCGGGGCGGCAGCGTCGTCATCACCAACGCCAACCAGCTCGGCGCCACGTCGGGCTCCTCCATCTCCGTCACGGGAGTCGCTAACAATGGAAATCCTGGCTTTTCGGGAGGGATGCTCATTCTGCAAGGCGTCTCCAGTGGAGCGGGCTCCGTCAGCGGCGGGGTGACGCTCAATCGCGAACTGACTTTGGGCGGACGTGGTGCCGGTGCCGCGAACAATGGAGCGAGCGCATTGCTCACTGTCGGTTACAACATTCTGGGAGGTGGGCTCACCATCGGTAACTCCCTCGGTGAAACTCGTATCTGGGGCACTCACGGAACGACCACTGTCAGCGGCCCTGTGAACATCGGCACAGGAGGCCTTGCTGGATTTCAGGGCAACGGAAATTTCTTCATTTCGGGACCTGTCAGTGGCGTTGAAAACAGTACGGACCGGTTCTACAAATCCGGCAATATCATAGCGTCCACGCTCTGGCTCCAGAATGCAGCCAACACCTTCGCGAGCACCATGCGCACCGATTCGGGAACCGTGCGCGTGCAGACCAACGGAGCATTGGGCATCAACAACGGCGCCACGGCGGTCGATTTCGTCAACGGCGGCCTCGAAGTCCGGACCGATGCTCCCGGAGGCTTTTCCGCCCGTAATCTCAGGCCGAGAAACAACACCACTGGCAACGTCCTCTTCGTGGACCGTGACATCACCGGTCCGCTCGGTATCGGAAGCTCCCTCATCAATCAGACGGTGACTTTTGGGACCTTCCTGCGTGAGGCCGGTACGGGCGGGACCACTTTTGCCTTCAATGGAAGGAACGGATTCGGGGTCACGGTGAGCACGGGTACGCCGACCGCCGGAGACTATCGTGGCTATACGATCAACAACAACTCCAGCGGCCTGCTGACGATCAACGGCAATCTGCTCAATCATAACAATACGAACGTGGTCACGATGACGATCGGAGGGAATGCCGACACCGTCGTCAACGGGAGCGTGCTCGCCACCACCACCGCCCTTCATGCCTTCACGAAGGCCGGCACGGGCCTTCTCATCTATGCCGGGACTGCGGGGAATTACGACGGGCCCACGAACATCTCCGGAGGGACGCTTTCGTTCTCTGATGTCGGCGGCTTCAATGACACTTCTGGAATCTTCATCGGAAGCAATGCGGCTACCAATGTCCCCGCGGCTCTCACCTACACCGGCGCCGCCGCCACGCTTTTGAAGCCGTTGCAGTTGAACACCACGACTGCCTCCATCAATTCATATCTCAATGCCAGCGGTTCGGGGGCTCTGACGGTAAGCGGAACAATAACCGCCCTCACCGGTGCCAAGACGCTTGTCCTGGGCGGCACAAATACGGCCGACAACACCATCACATCGGCCATACCCAACGCCGGAACCAGCGCACTTTCGCTTCAGAAGATCGGCCTCGGCACCTGGGTGCTCGGCGGAGCCGTCAGCAATACCTTCACCGGCTCCACCACGGTCAGCGGCGGCACGCTTAAGCTCACCGATGGCGCCTCCATCGACCTGCTCCCTGATGCCGGAGCGGTCATCTTCGGCACGGATGTTTTCACCAATGCGGCCGGCGGCACCCTGAGCTACACTGGAGGGGCCAATGCGGAAACAGTCGGCGCGCTTACTGGCACTTCCGGACACGGCGTCGTCAACGCCGTCTCCGGCTCGCTCACCTTCGCCTCGCTCGGCTCCCGTACGGCTGGAAGCTCGATCAACGTATCCAACACGGGAACCGTCACCGTCAACGGCACGTCCGCTTTCCTGAACGCGGGCGCTTATTTCAACGGCGCTGACTTCGCATACTCCAATGCGGGAACCCTGCGCGCCCCGGTCTATGGCTCGGACGCCGGATTTGTCGATGCGATCGCCGGGGTCGCGACACTGACCGGGGGAAGTCACAACCGCGTCACGGGTGCCATCACGGCCCAGACCACGGCTTCGGTCAATTCCCTCAAGATTGACGGTGCGAACAACCTGACCCTGGCCTCCGGTCAGACGCTCACGGTGGGCGTAGGTGCAGCCGCAGCTGGCGCCGGCATCCTCCTGACCGGAGGCAGCAGCACGATCAGTGGCGGAACCGCGCTTGCCGCTTCCGTCGCGGGCAATGACTTCACGGTCCGCGTCGAGGGTCCGAACACGCTGACCATCAGCACGCCGATGACCACCAGCACGGCCGGTCTGACCAAGAGCGGCGCCGGAACGCTCGTGCTCGGCGGTGCCAATACATACGGCGGCACGGTGGCCGTGAACGAAGGCACGCTGCAGATGGCCTCCGGCGGCCTGCTCGGCGCCACGGGCGTCGGTCTGGCCGTGCGGCAGGGAGCCACCTTCGACCTGAACGGAGTCAACGTCGGAACTTCGGCTTCCGGCACGAACGCGGTCAATCTCCTCACCGGGGCCGGCACGATCACGAACACCAGCGGGACCCAGGCCACCCTCCGTATCGGTGAAGGCGGCACGACAGGCGCCCTCTACACGGGACTTCTCACCGGCAACCTCGCTCTGGTGAAAGCAGGATCCGGAACGAGCGCCGGGACTTTCCATTTCACGGGACTCAACACATTCACCGGACCCGTCACCTTGGTCGCAGGAAATTTGGACGTCACTCGCCTCGCCAACATCGGTCAGGCCAGCGGCATCGGAGCTGGAGATGCGGCGAGTGAGGCAACCAATGCCGCTAGCCTGGTCCTCAACGGTGGCAACCTCAGGTATGTCGGCACTAACGCTTCCGGTGCGCTTGAGGCCACTCAGACGCCCTCGGTTTCGATTGACCGCCTCTTCACCTTGGCGGGCAGCGGCGGCATCTTCTCATTCGGAAGTTATGGCAACATCGTGCAGACGCGTGCCGCCAACAACGCCACGCTGATCTTCAACAACATCGCGGACGTAGCTTTCAGTGGCACCGGCACGCGGACCTTGACGCTTGGCGGCGATTCGGTCGGCGACAACGAGATGAGGGTCCGTCTGCGTAACAATCCGAACGCAAACGAAGCCCTCTCGCTCACGGTTAGCGGCGGCCTGTGGATCCTCAATCCTGCCACGTCAAACAGCTACACCGGCGCCACCACTGTCTCCGGCGGCGCCCTGCGTGCGGTTGTCAGCGGCGCGGTGCTCGGCATACCGACCAACAGCAACATCACCCTGAGCGGGGGCGTGTTGCAGGTCGCCGGAACGTCCTTCACGCGAACCCTTGGCACGGGAGCCGGACAGGTGCAGCTCACCGCGGGGGACACCGGTTTCGCCGCCGGCACGGCAGACCGGCTGGTGGTGACCCTCAGCTCAGGAGGCGCTTTGACCTGGGGCAGCGGAAGCTTCAACCCGGCGACCTCCCTGGTGCTGGGCTCGTCCACGGCGCTCGGCGAGACGGAGATCACCAACAACATCAACCTCGGAACGACGGCTCGAATCATCACGGTCAACAACAACGGGAACACCGGCACCATGATCACCGCCGGCATCCTTTCCGGCGTCATCAGCGGCGGCAGCACGGCCGGCACCCTCACGAAGGCAGGAGGAGGCGTGCTCATCCTTGGCAATGCCAACACCT
>JBJTIX010000021.1:0-1892 GCA_046095205.1 Opitutia bacterium | reverse complement strand
AAGTGAGTCCCCTCCCCCGCCCCCTTCCATGAAGCAGTACCGTCTCAACCGCCTCATCAACGCCACGTCCAAGCGCAGCTTCGACGTCGCCGTCGACCACGGCTTCTTCAACCAGCCCGGCTTCCTCCAGGGCATCGAGGACATGCGCAAGGTCGTCGAGACGCTCGTCGACGCCGGCCCCGACGCCATCCAGCTGACGGTCGGGCAGGCGCGGCACCTGCAGTCCATCCCGGGCAAGCAGAAGCCGGCCCTCGTCCTGCGCACCGACACGGCCAACGTCTACGGCAAGGAGCTGCCGAAGACGTCCTTCAGCCTGATGATCGAGGAGACGATGCTGCAGGCGGTCCGCCTCGACGCGGCCTGCGTCTGCGTGAACCTGTTCCAGATCCCCGGCGCGCCGGAGGTCACCGCGCAGTGCGTGGAGAACATCCTCCGGCTCAAGCCGCAGGCCGACTTCTACGGCATGCCGATGATGGTCGAACCGCTCGTCTTCCAGCCCAACGCGGTCGCGGGCGGCTACATGGTCGACGGCGACCTGACCAAGATCCTCCACCTGGTCCGCCAGGCGGTCGAGCTCGGCGCCGACGTCATCAAGGCCGACCCGACGGACGACGTCTCGCAGTACCACAAGGTCATCGAGACCACCTCAGGCATCCCGGTGCTCGTCCGCGGCGGCGGCCGGGTGAGCGACAAGGAGATCCTCGTCCGCACGGAAGGCCTGCTCAGGCAGGGCGCCTCGGGCATCGTCTACGGACGCAACGTGATCCAGCACCCCAATCCTCGCGGCATCACCCAGGCCCTCATGGCCATGGTGCACCGCGGCGCCTCGGTCGACGAGGCGCTCAAGCTGATCTGAGCGGCGATGGGCGCGGCCGACCCCTCATTCGTCGACGCCCTGAAGACCGCGGTGGGCGCGGCCAACGTGCTCACCTCCCCCGAGGACACGCTCCCCTACGGTTTTGACGGCACCGCCGCCCTCAAGGGCCCGGTGGGAGTCGTCGCACTTCCCGGCTCGACCGAGGAGGTCGCCGCCGTCGTGCGCCTCTGCGCGCAACGCTCGGTGCCGGTCGTCACACGCGGCTCGGGCACGGGCCTCAGCGGCGGCAGCGTGCCCTCCCCCGGCTGCCTCGTGCTCTGCCTCACGCGCCTGGACAAGGTGCTCGAGGTCGACGCCCCGAACCTGACCGTGCGCGCCCAGGCCGGCGCGATCACCGCCGCGGTCGACGCCGCGGCCGGGCGGCACGGGCTGTTCTACCCGCCTGACCCGGGCTCGATGAAGATCAGCACCATCGGCGGCAACGTGGCCGAGAACTCCGGCGGCCTGCGCGGGCTGAAGTACGGGGTGACGCGCGACTACGTGATGGGGCTCGAGGTCGTGCTGCCCGACGGCCGCATCGCGCGCTTCGGCAACGCCTGCGTGAAGGACGTCGCCGGCTACTCGATGAAGGACCTCTTCATCGGCTCCGAGGGCACGCTCGGCATCATCACCGAGGTCCTGCTCAAGGTGCTGCCGCGCCCCGCCGCGCGCCGCACGATGCTCGCCACCTACGCCACGATGGAGGCGGCCGCGCAGACGGTCTCCGACATCATCGCGGCGAGGATCATCCCGTGCACGCTGGAGTTCCTCGACCGCACGACCATCGGCTGCGTCGAGGACTACGCGAAGATCGGCCTGCCCCGCGACTGCGAGGCGCTGCTGCTCATGGAGACCGACGGTCACCCCGCCGCGGTCGCCGAGGAGGCCGGCCGGATGGCCGAACTCGCCCGCGCCCGCGGCGCCAAAGAGGTGCGCACGGCGGCCGACGAGGCCGAGGCCGCCCGGCCGCGGCGTCGACCGCGGCGGTGATCGCGCCGGCCTGGGCGCGCACGGTCAGGTTCGGGGCGTCGACCTC